>JAYEKK010000123.1:0-3391 GCA_034660955.1 Candidatus Cloacimonadota bacterium
CCTTATGCTCTTGCATTCCCATCACATCAGAAAGTCCCTGACATGGATGATATTTGTCATCTGCCATATTGATTATTGGAACATCCATCCATTTGGCATATTCTCTTAATAGAGCATTGCCATCACCATAATTTTCCACGGAAGTTTCCAGAATTCTAATTCCCATTCCGCAGGCATATCTTGCCAAAACTTGTGCTGCATCTTCAATGGTTTCACCTGCCTGCACTTCTACACCTTTACTTGTTTTTTTCAAACGCATGGTTTTAGGCTCCAAAAATTGAGCATGTCCACCCAGTTCTGTTGCAGCAGATTCAAATGAAATTCGTGTTCTGAGTGATGGATTAAAAAAGAACATCAGGAAAGTCTGATCTTTTAAAAGTTGATTATATTTATCTCCATAACGGTCTGCTTTCATTTCTTTTGCTAATTTTAATAATGCATTAATTTCATCAACACTAAGTTCTTGAGTACAAACTACATCTTTTCCTTTCATATCTATTTGCATAATATCTCCTTTTTAAATATATAATAGAAAATTACAAATCAAAAATAAAAAACGTTTCATTTTTTAATTTTTTTCTGAGTAGTAATAATTGACTTAGCAACTATATTAGATAATTCATTAAATTCTTGAAGTATTTTCTCGAGCTTATTAGTTGGGATTAATTCTGCTTTTCCAATTACATTAACCCAAAAGATAGATTCTCTTAACTCCTTAAGAGCTATTTCTAATTTATGGATAAAATCAGCATTGCTTTCAGAACCTCTAGCCTCCTCATAATTTGCACCGCCAGAAGTGCCTGATCTTAGCAATTGATTGCCTATATGTTTTCCCACAAAATCTTTCGGTAAAGCTTTTACTAATCGAATAACTCGAACTGCAAGTTCAATGAACCTTTGAGAAATATCATCACCTTTCATTTTGAATTTTCCATTTCATCTTTTTAGTTTTTAATTTACAATCTTCCACCCATAAGCAATGTCATGACTGCTTTTTGAGCATGAAGACGGTTTTCCGCTTGATCATAAACCACACTTTGTGGACCATCGATAACTGCATCAGTAACTTCCATATCTCTATCGGCAGGAAGGCAATGCATGTAAATACCATTCTTATCGATAAGTTTCATCTTCTTTTCATCACAGATCCAATGCTTATTCTTTTCAAAAAGATCTTTCATTCCATCCAGATTTTCTTCTCTGATCTTTTTACCATTTACATCCATTTCAGCAAAGTAGGGAAGAGCACCCCACGATTTTGGGTATACTACATGAGCACCTTCAAAAGCAGCTTCCATATCATCTGTTTCTTCAAAAGTGCTGCCATTTTGAGCGGCATATGCCTGACATTGTTTTGTAACTTCCGGATCGAGTTCAAATCCTTTTGGTCGAGCCAGAACTACATCCATCCCAAGTAGAGAAGGAGCCAGCGCCAAACTCTGCGGAACTGCAAATGGTTTTGATGTGGAGCCGGAATAAGCCCAGCTTATCACAAATTTTTTCTTCTTGAAATCACCGAATTTTTCTTTGATCGTAAGCATATCTGCTAGAGCCTGGCAGGGATGATATTTATCATCTTCCATATTAATAATTGGAATATCTGAATAGTGTGCAAATTCCTTCATTGTTTCATGAGCAAAACCATAGATCCATTGAGATGGTGCACCATACATACGAATAGCTAAAGCATCTCCTGTCCTGCTGAGAACCTGGGCAACATCACAGATCCTTTCAGTTTTATAAGGAACTTCAAATCCTTTACGAGCAGGAGTGTATGTTTTGCCCGGTTCTAGATCTACATGAAATCCACCAAGCTGCTGGATTCCCGTTGCAAATGTACTTCTTGTTCTAAGTGAACTATTAAAGAACATTGTGTAAAGAGTTTTACCTCTCAGGATATGCGATGTATCCTCATTCAATGCATAACGAGTTTTTAGTTCTTCTGCCAATCGCAGCAAGGTTTCCCATTCTTCTTTTGTATAATCTATTTCCGGGCTTATCCAATCTCTGCCTAAAAATTTGTTAGTTCTCATTTTTTTTCTCCTTATTGTTTTATAAATTATTTTTTTTATTTAATTTAGAAAAAATGATATATAATGAGTCTAATCATTTTATATATATATTTGGGGGATAATGAATTTTAATTATTTGTTTTAACGAATAAAGATACAGGATAATCTGCGCATTTCATAGATGCGTGTAAGCATAACATCAATTGTAATCTCACTTTTCATACCTGTACCTCCTTTTAAAATTAACATTGCAATTCCAGAAAAATCAATAAATAGTGTCAACCAAATTTTATTTAGTTAATTCCGAAAAAAATTAATTTATTTTCCACCCATAGTCAGTTGCATAATTGCTTTAGATGTATGGATCCTATTTTCAGCTTCATCATAGATAATTGAATGGAATCCGTCTATTACACTATCTTCCACTTCATTTTTACGATCTGCCGGAAGAGCATGCATATATTTCACATTTCTATGGGCAAGATCCATTTTTTCTTTAGTACACTTCCAACTTTTGTTTGCAGATAACAGTTCATCTACAACATCTTTGCCAGGGTTTGTTACCCAGTTACCCCAGTTTTTTGGAATAACATAATCAGCACCTTCATAAGCTTCTTTTTCATTATTTGTAATTGTTAAAGTCCCACCACGGTTTTCTGCATTAACTCTAGCTTTATCAATAACCCATTGTGGTAATTCATAACCTTTTGGGTGGGCAAGAGTAACATCCATCCCATAGCGTGGGAAAAGTAATACTTGTGATACCGGTACTGAAATTGGTTTTTTATGTGTATCGGCATATGCCCAAATTATTGAAACTTTTTTACGTCTTACTACACCAGATTTTTCTTTCATAGTCATCAGATCGGCAATTGCTTGCAGCGGATGAAATAGATCATCCTGCATATTTATAACTGGAACAGAAGCCCATTTTGCCAGATCGTTAAGATACTTGTTTCCAATTCCCCAGAAGCAATTTCGGCAAGCTATTGCATGTCCGAATCGAGAAAGAATAATAGCTGTATCTTTTGCTACTTCACCGTGGGCGATCTGCATTTGACTTGTATCTAAATAGTTTGCATGACCGCCAAGTTGGGCGATTCCGGCTTCCATTGAATTTCTGGTTCTGGTTGATTGCTCAAAGAACATCAAAAACATTGTTTTATTGGTCAAATAGGGAGTATTAAGTCCCATTGCAAATTGTCTTTTT
The DNA here is from genome assembly GCA_034660955.1 of Candidatus Cloacimonadota bacterium. GTDB lineage: Bacteria > Cloacimonadota > Cloacimonadia > Cloacimonadales > TCS61 > Tenebribacter. The sequence goes on from JAYEKK010000123.1 coordinate 3,223, forward strand.
AATTCCATTGAGACATTAAGTAATGTATCAATATCCTCTCGTGACCAATCTTCGAGAGTGATTAAATGTTTTCCTCTTAATTCTGTTTTCATTTTCTATTTTTCTCCTTTTTTTTCTTTTACCACGAAATCACTAAAGCACTAAGTTCACAAAATTCTTCTTTTTATTA
>JAYEKK010000124.1:0-3380 GCA_034660955.1 Candidatus Cloacimonadota bacterium
CGTCTTACCTTCTTGTATCAACTCTTTGTGACCACCCACATCCGAGGCAACGCAAATCCGCCCCATCGCCATTGCCTCTAATGGTTTCAGAGGCGTTACAGTCTCGGTAAGTCGCAAAGAATGACGAGGGAAACAAGCAAGGTCTATAAGGCTGTAATACTGCTCTACTTGATCGTGGGGCACTCGGCCAGTGAAGACAACACGATCCTCCACTCCCAACTCTTGAGCCTGTCGCTTAAGATTTTTTTCTTCAAGTCCACCACCTACAATCAGTAATCGTGCATCAGGCAAGGAGGCGGTGATATGGGGAAAGGCCTCCAATAACAAATCAAGCCCCTCATATGCATAGAAAGAGCCTATGAAGCCGAGAATGAGCTTACCCTCCAAGCCGAGACTGCGTGCCAATTTCGCATCACAAGGTTTATTAAAGGAATATCTGTCTACGTCCACCCCGTTCGGGATAACAGTAATTTTCTCCTCTGAAATACCACGATTGACCATTTCCCGTTTCAAACCTTCGCAGATAGTGGTCACCGCATCAGCTCGACGTAAGACATGAGATTCAGACAAAGCTGTCAAACGATAACGTAAATTTCCCTGTCGGCATGTTTTTTGATCAACAGCAGCATCTTCCCAAAAGGCTCGAACTTCGTATACCAATGGAATGCGGTATTTTTTAGCAACTCCCAAAGCGGCTAGTCCATTTAAAGATGGAGAATGAACATGAATTATGTCCGGCTGCTCTGCACCTATGATTGAAGAGAGACGACGGCGTAAAGACATTACTATCCCGAGTTGCCCCAAGATAGGTAGACGAGAAAACATCTTTATTGGTCGAGTACGATAAAATTTTAACCCGGCAACTTTCTCCTCAGACTTCTCAGATATGTGCTTTGCACTGGTCACATGTACAGTCTTCCATCCCAATGCCCTCTGATTTAATAAAATATTCATACTCCGATATGAGTAACCGTCTTGAATCGGTAAAGAATGATCAAAAACATGAAGAATTTTCATAACGATAGGTTTTTATCCTAACCCAGATAAACTGGAAATTTTTAAAGGTCCTGGACTCTGTTCAGTACCCCCCTGAGGGGTATAAGTACCTTAACAGCTGCGTGTAACTATTTAAAAATATTCCACCTTTTTGATCTCTTGCCATAAAAAACAAGAAAATTACCACTAAGGTACTAAACTTATTGCGAGACAAGTATATTTACGATTCGCTCACCGGCTTTACCGTCCCAATATTTGGGAATGACAGCCTGTTTGCCTTTTCCTGATAGAATCAAATTAACCGTAGAGAGGATTTTTTCCGGATTTGTTCCAATCAAATAATTGGAACCTTGCGTCACCGTCACGGGACGTTCGGTATTCTCCCGTAACGTTATACAGGGAACATTAAGGACTGTCGTTTCTTCCTGGATTCCTCCAGAGTCTGTAATCACTAGATCCGCATTTTGAATCAAATGGAGAAAATCAAGATAACCGAGGGGTGATGTTAAACTGATATTATCATTATCCTCCAGCATTTTCAGCAAGCCGAATTTTTCCGCGTTATTTTTTGTGCGTGGATGAATTGGGAAAATAAGTCTCTGCTGCTGTGATATAATCTGTAAGCATTCAATTAAAGGCAATAATCTCTTGGGAGAATCAACATTGGAAGGGCGATGCAAAGTCACAAGGCCGTATGGTTGCTCTATGCCAAGATCACTCTTTACTGTTGATTCATCAGCCTTTCGCAAATGATGCTGCAGGGTATCGATCATCACGTTACCTACAAAATGAATTTTTTCTGGAGCCACACCCTCTTCTTGCAAATTATCCATACCATTCTGCTCAGTAACAAATAAAAGGTCACTGATAGCATCGGTAAGGATGCGGTTAATTTCCTCCGGCATGTCCCGGTCAAAAGAACGGAGTCCTGCTTCGACATGAACGATCACAGGACGTTTACGTCCATGACCTAATGGGTATTCGATTTTAGAGGCCACAAGGGTGCAGGCGATTGTTGAGTTAACATCCCCTACCACGAGAAGGATATCAGGAGTCTCTTTCATAAGAACAGGTTCAAATCGTTTCATAATCTCTGCAGTTTGTACAGCATGGGAGCCTGATCCGACTTCTAAATTTATATCAGGCTTTGGGATCTCCAATTCATCAAAGAATTGTTGCGACATTTTTTTATCATAATGTTGCCCGGTGTGGACAATAATGTGGTTGAGAGACTCATCGCTCTTAGCTACTGATAGGGATCGATTGTGTTTTTTTATTGCATGTGCAATGGCGGCCAGTTTCATGAAGTTTGGCCGTGCACCGGCTATAGACATTATTTTCATTAGGTTATGATCTCGTAAAAAGTTACTTCACTCATCATTCCTGCGAAATTATTTCGGAGGAAATCAAGAGAAAAAGATGTTTTGAACTAGATTTTTTCTGATTCTTACCGGAGGATCATCTTCTTTTACAGGCTAATATATTTTCGTAAAATCGGCCCTGTAAAGTTAGCAAGACTCAAAGGGAGTTTTTGCCAAATATGTGCAATGCGTTCTCTGTTTTTTGAAGTTTCTTTTTTTTGTGCCGGTAGTGTACCATCCAAATATATCATATGCCATTCAAGCGCTACAGGCTTTGCTCCCCATTGAGCCTTGAAACGATATGTTCCCTCATTTGGGGTGGATCGTCCAAAATCAAATAATGAGTATCCGTGATCTGCTGAAAATTTTAAAAAGTTCCAGTAGAGAAGCATATTCGGACCTAAACGGTTATACTGTTGCAGTGTAGATGCCCAAGGAATGGATATTTTCTTTCCTGCAGTAAGAATAATGCCGCCCCCAACCGGAAGTTGATCCAGGTAGACCAAGCCCATCCTGGCCTTATTCCCGTAATTGTTCATTACAGACTCTATCCATTTTTTTGAATGGACAGGGGAACCCAAATCTCGCATATTTTCGCTGAAAACACTATAAAAGTCGGTCACTTTAGTTGAAAATTCAAAAGTAAGACCGTTTTTATGAGCCTTTCTAATCTGACTGCGAAGCTTTGACTTGAACCCGGCCCAGAGGTCTTCCGAGGATTTAGGCAGATCAAGGATCATGCTGACTTTTTCAGAAATGTATGTAACTGGAAGGTTGAAGTTGTCTGCTGCAAGCCCATGACGGCCACGGATCTCAAGGGTTTTAACTCCAAGTTTCTTTCCTTGTTCAAGAGCAGTTTTTATCAGTTGATTCCGGATCTCTTCAGAGTTCGCCAGTACATGACCGACATCACAGAAGGGAAGGCCGATCAGCTGGTTCATTATTATGGGAATAAACATCTGAAAAAGAGGCAACACTCCTTGAATTATATCATTTTTTTCAGCGAAAAAATACAAAGGTTTG
>JAYEKK010000125.1:0-3374 GCA_034660955.1 Candidatus Cloacimonadota bacterium
CTTTTCCCAGAATATTTCGGGATTGAAACCACAAATCCTGAAGAAATAAGAACAATTCTTATGAAAAAAGTCGCAGAAAAAAAATAAGTTTTTGTTTGATTTAATCACACATTACTATTTTGTCAATAACCATTGATTTTCTCCTATCAATTGACAGAAATATCCTTGTTGTGCAAATTCTATAATTTCATCTTTAGAAGTTACTATTTTTGCATCATGTTTTCGCTTACCAATGCTTTGCATCTTTTGTAATTTACTGACCAATTTCTCTAACTTTTCAACCCTCTCTTTAAGCCTCTTCATTTCTTCAATATCTTTCCGAGTCTGTACACCAGTCAAAGGATTAAGATACTTCTCTCTAACACGGTAAATATCTCTTAGTTCCTCTACCCTCCGTATCCAATATACTCTATCTACTTCAGGGATTTTATGACATAAAAAAAAGTCAACAATCCTATCTTCAATCCCGTGGTTAGTCAACTGAGTAGCAAAAAACTTCCGAAGACAATGAATCCTCATCCTACCATACTTACCATTACCATTCCCAATACCCGCCTTTACTGCTACCGTTTTTACCGTTTGATTCATCTGCCATCTTTCAAGCCTTTTACTACCCTTTCCTCCATATTTCTTAGAACGACTAACAAACAAATAACTATCAGAAGTTATCGTTTCACCCTTCTTTTTCCTCCACTCTAAATATTGTTTGAGCAAAATAACCCCATCGCTAGCTAGAAACGTTGTTCTTTCCCCAATATTTTCTCTGTCCTTGCCGGGTAGATATGTTACGGCTAGTGGAACCTTTTCTTGTTCTAGTTCCCTCTCTATATCACCTACTTTTAGATCTAACACATCAGACACCCTCATACCAGTCTGAGCCAAGAAGATTATCCTAAATTTTTCCTCTAAATTACAGACATCTAACATCTTTTTAAGTTCCTCAAGCGTTGGCACCAAATCCTTCTTAATTGTCACCTGTCTATTCCTATAATTCTTTACATTAACCATTCCTTCTCTTCCAAGAACCGCAGTAAAGAAGCTTCTCACTGCTCCATCGAGTGAATTTATTGTCTTTGGAGCATAGTTTTCCATTTCCAAATAACGTCTGAAATCAAAAATCAGATCTCTAACACCTGTTCTGTTATTTGGATCAGGATTCCTTGTTTCTTTATCTCTCATAAGAATAAGTTCACGTGGATTTTTCCCTGAAAACTCACAGAATTTCTTCAACGCATTTAGATACAAATTAACAGAGGATTTGCCGATTGTTTTCAGCCAGGTTTGTACTTCTACAAATTCTTGGAGTTGCTTTTTAGAAAAAACTTTATAACTGCTTCCTTCTTTATTCTCTCTCGGGGCTCTGATACTGATACTATCACTGCTCCAGACTGCCAAGGTGTTAGCGCACCTTGGTGGTCATTATTTTCACAATTTAGAATATATTTTTTCTAAATTATAATAGCAAAATCATAAGGAGTTCTCTCCTTATAAACTTTATTATGAGTTCATTGAAAGTACTCAATGACTTTGTCTCAAAAAGATTCATTTTTTTATATTTTCGTGCAGGTTCTTTAGATTAATACAAATTATCAAGTTGATTACTTATTTTTTAGCAACACGAGGAATTTGCATAGGCAACCGTACTAAAAATTCATAATTAACTAAATTTGACAATTCAGAAAAGGAAGCAACAGTTATAGTTTGATTTCCTTGTTTACCTATTAAAACAACCTCATCACCTTTATTTACTAGAGGAATAGGAGTCACATCTACAATCATCACGCTCATGTTTACCATCCCTATAATAGGTGCTTTTTTACCTTTAATCAATACATATCCCACGTTACTTAAACTTCGCCTATATCCATGAAAATATCCAACTGGAACAGTTGCTATTTTTGTGTTTTTCCTTGCTTGAAAAAAATTCCCATAACTGATAAACTCGCCAGTTTTTACATGTTCAATACCCATCACTTTACTTTTCCAGGTCAATATCCGTTGCAGTGGACGCTTTGTAAAACCAATATCGCCAGAAAGCAGATTATGTATTTTTACCTCTTCACTAGGCCAATAACCATATTGAGCAATTCCAATTCGAACCATATCCATCCTTGTTTCAGGATATACCAATGCTGCAGATGAACAAGCTGTATGATAATATTTAGGTACAATATCTTTACTAATAAGCCACTGTTTTATTTCATTAAAACGATCAATTTGTTCATGCACCCTTACATAATTTGCAATACTTTCAGCACCTGCAAAATGAGTGCATACACCCTCTATGAAAACATGATCTATATTATGTTTTATAGTTTTAACAGCCTTTTTTAACTCATCACCCCCAAAACCAGTACGATGCAAACCAGTTTCAACCTCCAAATGAATTTTCGCTTTCTTGTTAAGCTTCTTTGCAATTTTAATAGATTTTTCTAAACGATCAAATTCAAAAACAAAAAATGAAATACCACGTTTAATTGCCCATTCAATATCCTCATTAGCAATCAATCCCATTATCATAATCTCTGATTTTAACTGTTTTACATTAGAAGCCATCTCTGCTTCACAAGCATCAAATACAGCAAAATAATCAACACCACATGCTTCTGCCATAGGTACAAAATTTTTAATCCCATGCCCATATGCATTTCCTTTTATCACTGATACAAATTTAACTGGATCCCCAATTTGTTTTCGTAGATATTTAATATTTTTCTTCAATGCTGATTGACTTAGTTCAATATACGATGAATGCTGCATGTTGATCCTTTTCCTTCCTTATTTTTTTAATAATTTGTGAATTATTTCTTTAAACATACAAACTCCAGTATCCAAAATATCATCTGGAAAATCATAATCAGGATTATGAAGTTGTGGATGATCTACACCTGAGCCAATTCCAAACATAGCCCCTTTAATATCTTGTGTAAAGTAAGAAAAATCCTCTGACCATAGAAAAGGATTTTTCATAGCAATGACCTCTTTATCTAAAAGTTTAGAAGCTGAAATAATAATATCGACACATTCATCATCATTTATGACTGCTGGAAATTGCTCCACCCATTTAATATCATAATCCAATTGATGATCATCTGCTATTTTTTCGACAAGATTTTCGGCTTTATCAGACATAATCTGTATATGTTCATCAAGATGAGAGCGGAATGTAGCCATTATTGTTGCGTCACCAGGAGATGTCCCGAATGCTATTTCTCCTAATTTTACATGAATGATGGTTATTAGATCATTACTTTGTTCAGATGTTGTCATATTTGGTATCTTTAACAGATCTTCAATAATAGTAGTCATTGCCAAAACAGGGTTTTTGCCTTTATCTGGATGAGCAGCATGAGACGTTTTCCCAATTAATTTTA
>JAYEKK010000126.1:0-3313 GCA_034660955.1 Candidatus Cloacimonadota bacterium
CTCTAATTATATTGCCTTTGTTCTGGGTGCGATCTCAGCAGCAACAGCCCCGGCAGCAACTGTGGTTATAGTAGAAAAACTTAAAGCACGTGGAAAATTTGTAGATTACCTTTATGGAATCGTTGCATTAGACGATGCAGGTACTGTAATTTTGTTTTCTATAGCATTCGCCATTTCCGGCTCAATGATGGGAGATATTCAGGTAAGCATCTCACATTCTGTTATTCATGCATTCAAAGAGATCATAATTTCAATTATAATTGGTGCTGTTAGTGGTCTGATAATACATTTTGTAACAATTAAAAAACGAAATTTAAATGAGATCAAAATCATCTCTTTAGGCATTATTTTTATCACAACCTCAATTGCGATAAGTTTACATCTTTCACCACTTATTGCTAATATGACTTTAGGAATGTTGATAATTAATATGAATAAAAAGAATGCTCGCATCCTCTTCTCTTTTCAACCAATGACTCCACCTTTGTATGCGATCTTCTTTGCAATAGCAGGAGCAGAATTGAATATTGCTGTCTTTAAAGATCCGATAATTTTACTTGCTGGGATAGTGTATATAGCTTTAAGATTTGCAGGAAAGTATTTTGGGATTTTCTTAAGTGGATCTGCATTAAAGATAGAAAAACCTATAAGAAATTATCTTGGGTTGAGCTTACTTCCTCAAGCTGGAGTCGCAATTGGTTTAATGCTTTTTGTACAAGCTTCTCCCATCATACAACAAGCTTCAGCCATGATTCAGAGCGAGGTTGCTCAAATGACAAATATTATCTTGATGTCTGTTTTTGTTAACGAAGTTATCGGACCACCGCTTTCTAAATTCGCTATCTTAAAAAACCTGAAAAGGAGAAAATAATGGAATTTTCGGAAATTGTTAAACTAGAGTGTTGTGAAGTTGATTTCACTGCTAAAAATAAAAATGAAGTTTTACATAACATTGGAATACTGCTTAAACGAAGCAGAGAATTCAGGAATATTGATGAAGATATAATTTTTAAGGCTCTTAAAGAAAGAGAAGAGATGGGAAGTACAGGATTTAGCAGAGGAATTGCTATCCCTCACTGTCAACTTGGAGGGATTGATCATTTTATCATTGCAATAGCTATCTGTAAAAAAGGTATTCATTTTGATTCACTTGATAAAAAAAAATCAAAAATATTTGTTACAATAGTCGGACCTAAAGGTGATAGAGGAACACATTTAAAACTATTAGCACAAGTTTCTCAAATTTTAAAAGAACCCCATGTAATAGATGAAATATTGCAATCAACTACAAAGATTGGACTCTATGAAGAATTCCTTCGGAATACAAATAATATAAAGACAATTACGAAAAAGGGAAAAGAAGTTCTGATGATGCTTACAATTAAAGATGAAAGCATAATGCAGGATATTACAGAAGTATTCGTAGAATACGGAATTCAAGATTCGATTATTCTTGAAACTCAAAACATGGAAAACCTGCTTTCTACAACTCCTCTTTTTATGGGGTTTTTTAATTTCACTTCAGAGCAAAATGCTCTCACAAAGATTATACTTGTTAAGTTGACAAAAGATCATATAAATGCGTTGATAAAGGGTTTGGAAGATGTCTTCGGAGATCTGAATACATACTCCGCTCTTAGTATTCTTGTACTTGATATCTTCTTCTCAAAAGGGAATATGTAATGAATAGATTCGATAAGATCATTGATCGTAAGAGTACAAAATGCTACAAATGGGATTATAATAAAGAGCTCTTTGGGAAGGAAGACCTTCTTTCAATGTGGGTTGCTGATATGGATTTTCAAGCTCCACCAGGGGTTTTGGAAGTTCTGCAAAAACGTGTCGATCATGGTGTTTTTGGATATACTGGTCTTACCTATTCATTTTATGATTCCATAATAAACTGGATGAAGGAAAGATTTGATTGGGAGATAAAAAAAGACTGGATTATTGCAACTCCGGGAATCGTTCCATCTATTAATTTTGCCATTCAAACCTATACAGAAAAGAATGACAAAATTCTAATTCAGACTCCGGTTTATTACCCTTTCTTTACATCAATAGAGAATAATGAGCGTACGCTTGTAATATCTGAACTTAAATTGAGAGATGACCATTATGAAATGGATTTTGCTGATCTGGAAAAGAAACTGGCTGATGATGTGAAAATGATGATATTATGCAGCCCGCATAATCCTGTGGGCAGAGTATGGAAATTTGATGAATTGCAAAAAGTATCTGAACTGTGTTTGAAATATAATGTGCTTCTCATTTCTGATGAAATTCATTCTGATCTAATTTTCAACAGCTATAAGCATATTCCAATTCCAACTATTTCTAAAGATATTGCAAATAATTCTCTCACAATGTTCGCTCCCAGTAAAACTTTTAATGTAGCGGGGTTATCATTATCTTATGTTATAATTCCTAATAAAAAAAATAGGGTTAAGTTTCAGAAGACACTGCTTAATTTGGGACTTCATGGTGGAAACGTATTTGGGATTGAGGCATTGGAAGCATCTTATCGGTACGGACAAAAGTGGTTGGAAGAATTGCTGATTTATGTAGAAAATAATTACACTTTTGTGCAACAGTATCTGCAGAATAATATTCCACAGATCAAACCAATAAAAATGGAAGGAACTTATCTGTTGTGGTTAGATTGCAGAAAGATGGGGTTATCTCAGAAAGAACTGGTTAAATTCTTTATCAATAAAGCCGGTTTAGCACTTAATGATGGATCCAAATTTGGTGAAGACGGAGAAGGCTTCATGCGCATTAATCTTGGTTGCCCAAAGAAATTGATCGAGCAAGCTTTATTTCAATTAGAACTTGCCATTAAAAACACTAAATAATTTGTTTATCACATGAAAAAAGGGACCCTCATAAAGGATCCCTTTTTTTTCATTCACATCAATGTATATCATCGTAAAGGATATTCTCCCATTCTTCCCAAAAAATTGGAGAAGCATTAGCATTATATATCCCATTCCAGTCTCCGTCAGTTCCTTCTGAGTATCCGTCACCATTTGTGTCTCCGCCATGTTCATCATCCTTATAGGAAGTGAACCAAACACCAGAACCATCATAATTAATAAGGTTACCACCCTCATACCAGATAGAACCTCCATCAAACTTAAGAATAACATCATTCGCAAGTGTTAATGAATTACTAGATTCAATAATCATCTCAGATGACAAGACAAAAGGCACTTCAAGTTCTTCCCAACTAATATTCCCTTCAACATCGCTACCTGGATATACAAATATTCCATTCTTGATGTTAGATTGAGAAGGATTATTCAGATTATGG
>JAYEKK010000127.1:0-3296 GCA_034660955.1 Candidatus Cloacimonadota bacterium
GCCATTGTGGGAAGAACATTCATCTATATTTCATTCCCAAATGCCATGACTATGCAATGGCTGCAGCCATTAACAAAGTGTCCTGCGGGATTTACCGTGTGGCAGAATTCCAACCTGATCACTACAGCTACACCTATGATCGAATTTAATAATTCGGCAAAAGTTACCGAACTTTCACAACTATTCTTAGGAACCATTTCAGGAAGTATGGGAGAAACATCGGCAATACTTATTCTGCTGGCAGGAATTTACTTGATCATTACCAAAACTGCAAAATGGCAACCCATGTTTTCTTTATTGATCTCATTTGCTCTTTTCACTTCAATTTTTTATGGAACAAATCCGCTTTCATTTATGCTGAGTGGTGGTTTAATGTTTGGTGCCGTGTTCATGATCACCGATCCGGTATCGATGCCTAAAGATAAAACAGCGATCTGGATCTATGGTCTGTTGGTAGGTTTTCTCACAGTTTTTATCCGTAAGTTTTCTCTCTTCACAGAAGGATTTATGTTCGCCCTTCTTTTAGGTAATATATTCATGCCTATCATTGAATTTGGCTTGAAACAAATGAAGATGAAGAAAAATGGCTAACGAAAAGAAACTGTTCAGGGAAACAAGAACCTACCCTGTTGTTTTCATGCTTATCATCACTGTTATTTTCATTGGAATTTTAGCTACTTTCTATCAGTTATCATTTGAAAAAGTACAACAATATCGGGAAATGCAACTCAAAAAAATGGTTATGAATGTATTTGAACTTCCTACCCAAAACATAGAAAATGATTTTGCCAAATATGTCACAATTCAGGAAATGGAAGATATTTTGTATTATGAATCTAGATCCGATTCTATTTTGTTGGGTTATTGTTTTCCTATTTCAGGTAGTGGTTTGTGGGGAACTATTCATGCACTGTTAGCCGTTACTCCCGATTTTGAGAAAATCATAAATATCGAGATCGTAGATCAAAATGAAACTCCCGGACTGGGAGGAAGGATCACAGAAAACTGGTTCAAAGATCAATTCAAAGGGAAGATCCTGATTAATAACAATATCTTAAATAGCTTTGTGCTAATCCCGGAAAACGAAACTGCTAAAGATAACGAGATCAATCAAATCACTGGTGCAACAGCTTCCAGTAAAGCTTTGGTGGATATGATCTATAAGGATATAAAAAAATACAATTTAAAACTGAGAGCTGATCTATGAAGAAAAAAGAAATATTTATTACCAGTGCTTTCACTCAAAATTCGGTTTGGAGACAAATTCTGGGCATCTGCTCGGCGTTGGCTGTTACGAATCTAATGCTGAATAGTCTCGTTATGGGATTGGGTGTGATCTTCACTCTGGCTCTATCCGGCTTTACAATTTCACTCATTCGTGAGTATATTCCTAAACGCATTCGTATGATGGTGCAAACTCTCATTATTGCATCTTATGTGATCATAGTTGACCTGTTTTTAAAAGCTTATTACCCTGAGATCAGTAAATCTCTGGGACCGTATGTGGGTTTGATCATTACCAATTGCATTATCATGGGTAGGGCAGAAGCATTTGCCGGCAAGAATTCACCAATCGACTCTTTAATAGATGGAGTTGGAGCGGGAATCGGTTATACCTTTGTTCTGTTGATCATTGCTTTTGTGAGAGAATTGTTTGGGTTTGGGTCATTATTTGGAATACTAATTCTGGGTGATTGGTGGACGAATTGGTCGATCATGGTAATGGCTCCCAGCGCATTTTTTATGTTAGCAATTCTTATCTGGATCATCAATACTCCTAGACAAAGAAGAGGATAAACTATGGAATTAAATGCCTTTATAATATTTTTTGCTGCTATCTTCACAAGTAATATTTTGCTTACAAATTTCCTGGGAATGTGTTCTTTTCTGTCCGTCTCCAAAGAAGTAGAATCTTCGATTGGGTTGGGAATGGCAGTAACTTTTGTGATGACAATTACTTCAGCACTCAATTATGTAGTCTATCACTACATTCTGGTTCCATTGGATATTATCTACCTGCAATATATTATTTTTATTATTGTTATCGCTGCTTTTGTACAGTTGATAGAAATGGTATTGGAACGTTTTTCACCGATTCTATATTATTCTCTGGGAATTTTTCTGCCGCTCATCACTGTGAATTGCGCCATCCTGGGAGTTTCACTTTTTATGATCATCAGAAATTACAGCTTCCTGCAATCAGTAGCTTACGGAGCCGGAAGTGGATTAGGTTGGCTGTTGGCAATTTTAGCATTAGCAGGCATCAGGCAGAGAATCAAAGATAAATATGTTCCTGCCGGATTAGTAGGAGCAGGTCTCAGTTTAATAATCACTGGAATAATGGCATTGGCCTTTGTTGGCTTCTCTGGTATTGTAGTCATTCAATAAAGGTAATGGAATGTTGTTAATGATAACTCAGTTTTTAGAAAATGTATTTGATTTACAATTCAACTTTGCTCCCCTTTGTAAGGGGAGATTAAGAGGGGTTTTTACAAGCTCAAAAATCAATACCCCCAAATCAGTCCTGATATGATACTTACAATATTGAATACAGTTCTCATAGTAGCCGGAATTTCCGGTTTTTTGGCTTTGATGTTGGTAATTGCTGATTTCTTTTTTGCCAATTACGGTGAATGCAAGATCAATATTAACAATAAAAAAGAAATTGTCGTTAAGGGTGGAGATTCATTGCTTTCAACCTTGAACGAACAGAAAATATTTCTACCGTCTGCCTGTGGTGGAAGAGGAAGTTGCGGCTTTTGTAAATGCAAGGTAACATCCGGAGGAGGACCACTTTTACCTACTGAAAAACCTTTTCTTTCTGCTGATGAAATAGAAAATAATATTCGTCTTTCCTGCCAGGTAAAAGTGAAAGAGGATATCGAAATACAAATACCTGAAAATATTTTCAATATTAAAAAATTTAAAGCAAAAGTAACTAAGATCAAAGATATGACCCATGATATCAAAGAGATTACCTTTAAGCTTATAGAGCCAACTGAAATCAATTTTAAAGCCGGACAATATATGCAGCTTGCTTCACCTCGTTATGCTAAAGTACGACAATCGATTTCACGAGCATATTCAATTTCCAGTTGTCCAGATCATACCGATTTCATTGAACTTATTATCCGTAAAGTACCGGAAGGAATTTGTACTACCTGGGTGCATGAATATTTAAAAGTGGGAGATGAAGTTAATTTAACCGGACCATTTGGTGCTTTACCGCTTCCACCAGCTACGAATAGCATATCCGCTTTTGTTTCGCGAATATAAAAATCACCAAATGGTCCGGT
>JAYEKK010000128.1:0-3284 GCA_034660955.1 Candidatus Cloacimonadota bacterium
GAAGAATCTCAGATTTCAGAAAATACTCTCCTTTGTCCTTCGATACTTGGCTGAAGCCAAACTCAGGATGACAGAAGCGAGGGAACCAACCAAAGGCTGACAAGCATAAGATGCCACAGAAAGATGAAGCTCTATTATTCTTTAGTCTTCTTCTCTCCCAGTTTTCTTCCACAATTTCCCGTTTCAGTTTTCACATTCTTGTCCTTCGAAGCTTCAGCAAAGAGGGATCTCTTTTTCCTTGCTCTTCCCTGTCATGCTGAGCCCTTCGACTTCGCTCAGAACAAGCTTAGTCGAAGTATTATATTTTTCATAATCTTTTCACTATAAATTTCCACGACTAAAGTCATGGGCTATTTTCTGCTTTTCTCATTCTCTTTTTTCTTTTCCTCTTGCTCTTCTACCACAATTTCAAATTTCACATTACTAAGCCACTCAGGCACTTTTATCTTTTCCAGTACTTTCATACTTCTGCACTTTCGTACTTCTTTATTATTGACATATTATTAAAATATTATCATTTTCGGTTATGAATTTTATTTATCCTAAAATAAAAAAATGGAGAAAGACAAATGAAAAGAATATTAGTATTAGTATTATTATCTATCACTACCATTTCTGCAATATTTGCAGAGATAATCGATCATAGCTGCACCGATATTACCCAGATTCCTGAATCAGCAATAAATCAAGCCAAAGCCGATCTTCACATCGCTTACGGACATACATCTCATGGCAGTCAATTAACAGACGGAATGTCGGGGTTGATCGGTTTTGCCAATGGCGGCGGACTAGGGCTTTCGCTTCCAACCGATATATTTGCCTGGAATAACGGAGGAACAGGTGGAGCATTGGATCTTCACGATTATGCGATGGGTGGAGATTGTGGATATTACCCGCAGTGGTATGATAATACTGTAGACTATCTGGAAAATCCGGTAAATTCGGATGTAAATGTTATCATCTGGTCATGGTGTGGTCAGATTGATGATAAATATGCAGCAGGAACACTCGGCAGCGAATATTTAATTCCAATGACTCAATTGGAAATGGATTATCCGGCTGTTACTTTTATTTATATGACCGGTCATGTAGATCATTGGGATGATGCAAATAATAAAGCTGCAAACCAGATGGTTCGAGATTACTGCATAACCAATGATAAAATTCTTTATGATTTCGCAGCTATCGAAAGCTACGATCCTGACGGAACATTTTTCGAGTTCCCTCATGATAACTGCAATTATTATGAATCTGAAACCGGACCTCTATTAGGCAACTGGGCTACCGAATGGCAAAACTCGCACACTGTGAATGTTGACTGGTATAACTGCAATTCGGCGCACAGTGAACCGCTCAATGCCAACCGCAAAGCTTATGCTGCCTGGTGGTTATGGGCAACACTTGCCGGCTGGAACCCATCTGTACCTGTTGACGAAGTTATCATTATTGATAATGAGATTTTACTTACCAACTATCCCAATCCATTTAATCCAACAACTACGATTTATTTTAATCTAACCACAGAGTACACAGAGAGCACAGAGTTGGTAATTTATAATTTAAAAGGGCAAAAGGTAAAGTCGTTCCCAATTAACCAATTTACCAACTCACTAATTCACCAAATTACTTGGAATGGAACTAACTCCAACGATCAACCGGTTAGTTCCGGGATATATTTCTATAAACTCATCCTAAATGGCAAAACAGAAACTATGAAGAAGTGTTTATTATTGAAATAGGATTGTAATTATTCTCTAACAGTTCATTCTGAAAAATTGGGATGGGCTGTTTTTTTGTTAACCTTATCCTGCTGCCTGCCTTGCCAAAGCTGGCAGGATAGCGATATATTTTTCATAATCTTTTCACTATAAATTCCCACGACTAAAGTCATGGGCTATTTTTTCAATTTCTAATTTCACATTCTTGTCTCGGCGTAGCATAGCGAAGACGGATCACATTTCACTTTCTTCCGTACTTTGCACTCAGGTACTCAGGCACTCAGGCACTTTCCCCCACTCCCTTACTCTTGCACTCAGGCACTTTTTTATTATTGACACATTATCTAAGCGTTATCACTTCCGGATATGTAATTAAACGAAAATAAAAGGAGCAAATAGTGAAACAAGAAAGCAATGAACACGTAACCACCGGACAATGGTTTGTAACTATGCTGGTAACAGCAATTCCACTAATTGGCTTAATAATGATATTTGTTTGGGCACATGGTGATGGGGTGAGCATAAGCAAATCTAACTGGGCAAAAGCAATCTTGATTTGGAGTATAATTTACATTGTTATTATAGTGTTTATTGTTACAGTTTTTGGAACCACACTTTTAAGTTATGTTAGTATAGGTTAGAATAACTTAAATTTAAATAACAAGGCTCATAAAAAAAATTAATAAGGATAAATTAAATGAAGAGATTTTTATTTTTGTTAGCATTTAGCATAATTCTATTTAGTTGCATTTTTGGACCTGACAATGAGGATTTTTCCTTTAAGATCAGCGTAGTAGATCCGCAGGGGAATCCAGTTGAAGGACTTAATGTATCTTTAGTTAATAAGCTCAACAGCTCCATGTGGGGAGAATTTCAGTGGCCTATAAGAGCTCAAACAACAATTCCTTTTTCTGTTCCAACAGAAAGCTTTGTTGAAATGTATATTGAGAATATTAAAGAAAATCGTGTTCGTTCTTTAATCTCGGAGGAAAAAGATGCCGGTTACCATTCTGTATTATGGAACGGAACAGATGATGATGATAATTTTCTTGTTTCCGGGATTTATTATAGTAAATTAAAATTAATTAAAAATGATACCTTATATTACTACGCTGAGGGAACAATGTATCTGATATCGATCAGTGAGAACCATAAGAATGGTGTAACCGATGCTGATGGTATTTTTTATTGCACAAACAAAAATCCTTTTATAAATTTATTTAGTGTTAATTCTCTACAAATTATTGATGAAGATGGAAATCTTCTTGGATTAGAAGCATTTTCTGACACAACAGCGATATATCTTTTTGATGCAAATCATGAGAATCACAAGTTTGAATACGTTATTGCAAAAAATGGTGAAAATGAGTTTGAAATAGTTTGGGATCCTGAAATTCTGGAGCGAACTCAAGGCAACATGAAATCTAAAACTATTAATAGAGATGCAGGTGGCAGCATCATTCCAGATGATATTGAGATAGAAGAATTATACAATTACCCAAATCCTTTTAATTAATAAAAACAAGCCGGAGGCAAAAATGTTTAAAAAAACTTTTTTACCAACCG
>JAYEKK010000129.1:0-13414 GCA_034660955.1 Candidatus Cloacimonadota bacterium
AGAAGAGAATGATTTTAATATGCAATGTTCTTTTTCAGTATTCATATAGTTATTACAGCATTTAATTGTTCTTGACATACAAATCTAATTTTAAAATAATATGTACTGCTGATAAAAAAAAAGGAGATACTTGATAAAAGTATAACTAGTTATGGTAAAAATTAAGAATATGATACCTTCATATAAAGATATGGGAATGAATATTATTACTCTTAGTTTTAAAGATGAATTTGAGAAATTTTTTCTTCATGATTATTATAAAAAATCTATCTATCAAGTTCGAATTTCTTTTTTTCTATCAGTTTTACTTTACGGTTTCTTCGGGTTGTTGGATATGCACCTTAATATCGAGTTGAGGAACATGATGTGGTTGATCAGATTTTCTGTAATTGTACCTATTGGGTTCCTGGTTCTTGTAGCTTCCTACGCACCAGATTTTGACAAATACCGTGATATTACCATGGCTTTCACGATGATCCTGTTTGGTATTGGGATTTTGCTCATGACCATTATTGCACCAAAACCGGTAGATTTTTCTTATCATGCGATCTTGATAGTTACATTTGTTTTTGTTTATACATTCATTGGCATCCGTTTTGTCTCATCAACTCTCACAGGGATCATTATATTACTTTGTTATGAGATCACAGCAATATTCATTCTTAAAATGCCTATAGCAATTGTGGCAAAAAACAATTTTATTTTTATAAGTATAAATGTTGTGGGAATGTTTGCTGCATATAGTATAGAATTTTACTCTCGACGTGATTTCTTTATTACAAAAATTTTAGAAAGTAACCAAGATGAAATGTTCAAACTGAACGAAAAATTAGAAGATCGGATAAAAGAACAAACTGCGGAACTTGTAGATACTAATAAAGGTCTTATAAAAGAAATAAAATTTAGAGAAAAAGTAGAAAAAGAACTGCTTTCTACAAATGTAAAATTGAATAAACTACTTAACGATACAGTCACCGGACTTGTCTCGGCTATCGAATATAGAGATCCATATACTGCCGGGCACCAGAGACGGGTTACTCAACTTGCAGTAGCTATTGCAGGAGAGATGGGACTTTCTAAAGATGAGTTGGACTGTATACGTATTGCTGCAATGATACATGATATCGGAAAAATCAATATTCCGGTTGAAATACTCAGCAAACCAGGTAATATTAACCAATATGAACTCGAATTGATGCAGAACCATCCGAAGGCAGGTTATGATATTTTAAAAGAGATAGATTTTCCATGGCCGGTTGCAAATGCTGTTCATCAACATCATGAACGATTAGATGGTTCCGGATATCCAAATGGTTTAAAGGGTGACGAGATCTTATTAGAGGCAAGAGTTATTTATGTGGCAGATGTTGTGGAAGCCATGTCTTCTCACCGACCATATAGACCTGCTATGGGAATCCAAAAGGCACTGGAAGAACTGGATAAAAATAAAGGAATACTCTACGATGAGAATATTGTAAATGCCTGCATAAAACTATTCAATGAAGATAATTTCGAGTTTGAAAATAACTAATAATTTTATTAATTTCATGCTATTTATATAAAAAAGCCCACTTTGCAAAGTGGGCTTAAATATTATTGCTATCATTATTTATTTACTTCTATCCAGAGGTTGTATTGATCCAACAGAGAATTAACATTACTCATCTCATCCTTTACAGCGGTTTTGAATGTGAATTCTGTTGTACCGGGAGCCCAGACGATCATTGGAATTTCGTTTTCTTCATCTCCACCAATATATTCGCCATCTGTTTCTAGAAAAGTTTCAGAAAGTGCACCCAGATAGAACATAATCGGTGCATTTTCGGAGCGTTGATAATGATAAAATCCGATGTCTTGAAAATCTTTGAAAGTGAATTCAACCTGACCGTTCAATACACCATTCTCTTCAAATAACTCTTTACTGATCACATTGAAATTTGGATTCGCTTCTTCGAAGGTAGTTCCATTTATGTAGTTGTTGATAAGTGTATCAAAATCTGTGGTGGAAACATTTTGCTCTTCATCTTCTTCAGATACAATATTAATGAATTTAATTGTTCCAGTACCGGAACCATCTGTATTGATCTTGAAAAAATACTGCTTGAACTCAGTGTTCAAACAGCTACTTAGAATAAAACACAATGCTGCTAATAACAAATTTTTTACTGCAACTTTTAAGAACATTAACTCCCTCCTTTGCCTATGTTATTTAAATGCAAGTACATTAAACAAATTAATGTAAACGGCTGTCAAATTAAAGTTTAGAATGAACCCTATCCCCGACCCTTTCCCTTTATCAGAAAAAGCGATCGTTTTTATAAAATAGCAAGCAGAGAAGCGATTGTTTCATGATAAATCATGAATCCAACGCATAAAAGCTGATCCGTAAGAGGAAGGGAGTGAAAGAAATCAATAAAAGATATTCTGTCTTTCTAAGGAAATCTACTTGCCCTAGTGGAATTGTGCATTGCACACCTGTTTCACAGGATTCCACAGGGCTTGCTTTTCTAACGAAGAATCTCTGCTTCTCTTTTCATCCCTAATCCCCAATCTCTATTTCCGAATTCCTTTTCTTCCTATCTTATCTTTTTGATAAACTCTTTCGAATTATCTTTATCATATTGATATAAATTTTATGGTTCAATTATCTAGGATGTTGTTGTAACATCATACAAATAAAATATTTAACTTACACAATATTAACTGGAACATCAAATGCAATTTGTATTGGCATAATAAGTGGAAAAAGGAGGTAAAAATGAAAACTGGAAACTTAATTCGAAAATGGAATGAAGAAAAAAAAGAAAAAAAATATCTGAGATCATAGCTTATGAGAAGATATGATATCCTGGAAATTTAGAACGGTCCGAGTTAATTTACTCAGACCGTTTTTTTTACCTCACCCAGCTGCCTGCACCGCCGAAGCTGGTGAAGGCGTGTCCCTCTCCTGAAATAGAAGGAACATAAGAAGCCGGAAGAAAAATTTGCCTTTCTGACGTCTCTTATGTCATGCTGTCCGTTCTCCGTAGTAGAATACTACGAAGGATGAAAGTTTGGCTTTAGCCAAGTATCGAAGTATAGAGTAATCTTTTATCTCTCTCAAATCCACCTCACCCTGCTGCCTGCACCGCCGAAGCTGGCGAAGGCGTGTCCCTCTCCTGAAATAGAAGGAACATGAGAAGCCGCTGTAAGAAAAATTACTAATATCTACTTTTGACTTTTTTGCTTTTTCTTTTTTTCTTGTTCTTGATCTTAATCTTAATTCTCTTCTCTCTTCTCCCACACTTAGGTACTTAGTTACTCAGGCACTTTACACTCTGCTCTTTACTTTTTCTGCTTGACACATCGCTTATAATAATCGAATTAATAACATGTTG
Organism: Candidatus Cloacimonadota bacterium; assembly: GCA_034660955.1. Taxonomy (GTDB): domain Bacteria; phylum Cloacimonadota; class Cloacimonadia; order Cloacimonadales; family TCS61; genus Tenebribacter. The sequence goes on from JAYEKK010000129.1 coordinate 3,378, forward strand.
TTATTATAAACAAAAAGGAAAATATAAAATGGCATTACCCATTAATGTTGAAAATTTAATTAAAGGCAATATAATAGAAAGTGAGAGAATCGAACTAAAAGCTGGTTGGAATCCAGAAAAGATTCTACATACAATTTGTGCTTTTGCAAATGATTTTAATAACATCGGTGGTGGATATATAATTATTGGTGTTGCTGAAGAGAATGGTGTTGCCGAGCTTCCTCCTTCTGGTATTCAAATAAATCAAATTGATAAAATTCTAAAAGAGCTCTTAAAGATTTGTAATTACATTTCTCCAAATTATTTTCCTACCGTTTCCCCAGAAGTAATTAATGGAAAGCACATTATTATTATTTGGGCTCCACCTGGGGATACACGACCGTACAAAGCTCCTAAAAGAATCTCAGATAAGACAAGTAAACTTTATTACATCAGACGTATGTCTTCTACAGTTCAAGCAAAAGATCAAGAAGTTTTAAAACTGATTGAGCTTACCGCTAAAGTTACTTTTGATAATAGAATCAATCAACAAGCAACACTAGATGACATGAATCTTACGAACATCACCACTTTTTTAAAGGAAGTTAAAAGTACTCTGTATGAACAAATTACAAAAATATCATTTGAAGAGCTTTGTATTAATATGAATATTGCTCGCGGTCCCAAAGAAGATATTCATCCTTTAAATGCTGGATTACTTCTATTTTCAGATGAACCTCATAAATTCTTTCGGGGTGCTAAAATTGAATTGATTGTTTATGAAGATTCAATTGGTGATAAATTTTATGAAAAGATATTTACAGGTCCAATACATATTCAACTTAGAAATGTATTGGATTATATCAAGAATTATTTCATTGAAGAAAAAGTTAGAAAAATCGAAGGAATTGCAGAGGCAAATAGGTTTTATAATTATCCTTATGAGGCTATAGAAGAAGCCGTATCAAATGCAGTTTACCATAAAAGCTATGAGAGAAAAAATCCTATTGAAATTAATCTGAGACCTGATTGCATTGAAATTCTCTCTTTCCCTGGACCTATCCCTCCAGTTGATAATGAAATGTTAAAAAAAGATAGAGTTGTTGCTCGTGATTATCGCAACAGTCGAATTGGTGATTTCCTCAAGGAACTTCATCTTACTGAAGGTAGAGGAACCGGTATTCCCAAGATCCGAAATTTTCTAAAGAATAATGGATCTCCGGATCCTGTTTTCGAAACCGATAATGATCGAACATACTTTCTTACTACTCTAAAATCACATCCGGATTCTGAAATGGAACTAAGCAGAGACCAAGTTAGTGACCAATTCGGCACCAAGTTGGCACTAAGCTGGCACCAAGTTATGTCTCATGCTAATCCCCATGAAAACAATGAACTTATCGGTTATCTTGTCCTAAGCTTGTCTCAAGCTTGTCCGAAGTTAGAAAAACCAAAAATTCACGCTATAATCTTGCTTTATTGTATAGATCCTCGCAAAATTACTGAGATTATGGCTATAGTAAAACAAACTAATAGAAGTAGGTTCAAAAAAAATTATATAGATAAGTTAATTGAATTGAATTATTTAGAGTATACTAATCCAAACAAACTAATTGATCCTAACCAAAAATACCATCTTACAGAACGCGGTAAATTGTTATTTGGAAAATTTAAAAAATGATGTTGATCCTGCATGCTATCCTGCAAGTTAGTAACAAGTTGGCACCAAGACGGGACTGAGTTTGAAAAATCAATGATTAAAATTCTATTCGTCTGTATAGAAAATTCATGTCGCAGCCAGATGGCAGAAGCATTTGCCAAAATGCATGGAACGGGAATATTGCAAGCTTACAGTGCCGGCTCAAATGCTTCCGGTGTGGTTAACCCTAAAGCTATAAAAAGTATGAAAGAAATTGGTTACGATCTCAGCACTCACTTTTCAAAAGCACTTTCACAAATTCCCGATATAGAATATGATTACGCAATTACTATGGGTTGTGGAGACGAATGCCCACTTGTGAAAGCAAAAGTTAGAACTGATTGGGATCTACCGGATCCTAAAAATATGAATGAACACGATTTTAATAAGGTGAGAGATACAATAGAAAATAAAGTTTTAGTTTTGATTGAAGAAATTGTACATGAATTATAACCAATCTATTATTTTCTCCCTGAATATCTCTGATTATTTCAAATTCCTAATTTTACATTTATTTTACTCCATAAAATACTATTGTGCTTGACTCAAATCGAATTGAATTCCCTTTTCGTATTAATAAAATTTCCGAACAAAATATACAGCAAATATAAGCTGTTCAAAGGAAATCTGAAATGTTAAAATTAAAGACTATAACAATTGGCAAAGCTTGTACTAGTAAATTTGGAAAAAATGACATTAAGCAAAAGCAATTAGATGATTTTGAGTTTGAATTAAAACAATTCTATAACAAGTTTAATGCTCTGAATGAAAATGAGACAGAAGAACATTTCAAAAATATTTTCCGTGATTTTCTTTTAAAAGCTTTCTATGAGAATAAAAACTACATAAACACAAAATCATTTGCAGGTTTATATGGCACGGATTTGGTTATACACGAGACAGCAGAAGTCAATAGCAGGGTAGAAGTTCTTTTCGAGTTCAAACGACCATCTAATAAATCCGGTATGATCACAATGGAAAACCTGAATAGAAAAGCGATGTTTGAAGCTGTTTTATATTATCTGCAAGAACGCATGGGAAACAACAATATCGAACTGAAGTACATAATCATTACTAATCTTGCCGAGTTCTTCATTTTCGATGCAAAACAGTTTCAGAAACTATTTCATGAAAATTCGGTTATCAGAAATATCTTCAGTTCATGGAGTAGTCACCAAACCGATGATGACAGTACAAAACAAATGTATGATGTTATCTCAAGACAAATTTGTGAAATGGACAAATCAATCGAAGCAGTTCATTTCAATCTAAACGATTTTACCAGATTTAATTCAAAAACAAATAAAGCAAAAATAAAACAACTTTACCAAATTCTATCTCCCAAATTCCTATTCAAAGAAACTGCCAAACAAGACAGCAATGAATTGAACAAAGATTTTTATAATGAGCTTCTCTATATTATGGGATTGGAAGAGTACAAAGAGAAAAACAAAAAACTGATTCGTCGTTGTGAGAAAAGTCAATCTGGTTCATTGTTGGAAAATACAATCTCTCAGATGAAAACACATACTATCTTGCATCCCGAAAACTATGGAGAAAACACCGAAGAACAACAATTTAATTATGCATTACAGATGAACATAACCTGGATCAACAGAATCTTGTTTCTGAAATTATTAGAAGCTCAACTTATCAGCTATCATAACAGCGATCTGGGATATGCTTTTTTAAGCTATAATAAAGTAAATTCATACAATGATCTGGCTGATTTGTTCTTCAAAGTATTAGCTCTGAAAGAAGACGAAAGGCAACCGTACATTAAAGAAAATTATCCAAATCTTCCATATTTAAATAGCTCACTTTTCGACCGTTCTTCACAGGAACAGGAAGTGAGTATAACGGAATTAACAAATCTGGAAATTTCAATTTATGCAAAAACAGTTTTGAAAGTCGGAAAGAAAAGAATCTCAGGCAAAATGAATACTCTTGAATATTTGCTGCGTTTCTTGGATGCTTTCAATTTTGGATCAAAGATCGTTCCAGAAGAAGAAAAGAAAACTCTTATTAATGCTTCGGTTCTCGGATTGATCTTTGAAAAGATAAATGGTTACAAAGAAGGCTCTTTTTACACACCTGGTTATATTACCATGTATATGAGCAGAGAAACATTACGTCGTTCTGTTCTGGATAAACTGAATATTGCTTTTGAACGTGAATTTACAGAATTTGATGAGTTGAGAAACTACACTAATAATATTTATAAATCAGAAGAATTGCAAAAAGCAAATGAAGTTTTGAATTCAATCACGATCTGTGATCCTGCTGTTGGCTCCGGTCATTTCCTTGTATCAATTCTTAATGAAATGATCACCATTAAATCTGAACTGGGAATTTTATGTGATACAGAAGGTACACCACGCAGAGACTGGAATATTCAAGTAATCAATGATGAATTGAATATCCATGATGGTTTCGGAGAACCATTTGATTATAAACTGAACGAAATTGGAAAACCACATTCTGAATTGCAAAATATTCAAGAAACACTATTCCATGAAAAACAGACGATTATCGAGAATTGTTTGTTCGGAGTTGATATAAATCCGAACTCGGTAAATATCTGCCGTTTACGTTTGTGGATCGAACTGCTGAAAAATTCTTATTATACAAAAGATAGTAATTTCAAATTTCTGCACACTCTGCCAAATATAGATATTAATATCAAATGCGGGAACTCTCTCATCAGTCGCTTTAACTTGGGAGATAGTCTCACCACTGTACTCCAAAAAACAAACATGACTGTAACTGAATATCTAACAAAGGTAAGACAATATAAAAACGCTACCAATAAACAGGAAAAATTAAATCTTATCATCGCTATCGATGAAATTAAATCAAAGTTCAAAAAGCAAATGATGCATCTGACGGATGTTTATCGTAAATTTGCCCGTTTAGAAAGAAAGTATAAATCATTTTTCGAAGATCAGGATATGTTTGAAGAAAATAGAAAAATAAAACAAAACAAAAAGGAATTCGAGAGGACAGAAAAAGCTTACAACAAAGCGAAAGATGAATGGGAAGTATGGGAAAGTGGTGAAGTTTACCGTAATGCTTTCGAATGGCGTTTTGAATTTCCAGAAGTTTTAGATGAAACTGGTAAATTTATCGGTTTTGATATCGTGATTGGGAATCCACCTTGGGTTTCGCTTGTCGGTAAACAAAAAAGTTTAATACCAATAAATACTAGACTTGTATATAAGTCTGAATATCCAGATAATACTTATATGCCGAATTTATATGAATATTTTGTTAGTAAAGGAATACAGATTTTCAGTAAAAATGGATATTTAACTTTTATCATTCCTGATCGTTTTGGTCATAACAAATCAATTTCATACTTAAGAGAAAAAATTATTGAAGATTACAAATTACTAGCGATTAACTATCGTTGGAAATTCCCTGAAGTTATTGCTGATACAATGATTGTATTTATTGGGAATCAATCTGTCGAAGATTATGAAATACCTATTCAACATAATAGAATTTCTGACATTGTTTATGTCCCCAAATCGGAAATTATAAAAAACCACAATTATGTACTTAAAAGTTTTTCTAATAATAAATCAAAAACATTGATAAATAAAATTCTTTATAACTCTTCTGATTTAATCAGTTATATTGATGTCACATCAGGTTTTGGCGCTAATTCTAAACTTATCACATCTTCAAGAATTAACGATAATCAAATACCAATCATTAAAGGAGCAAGTTTTCAGAAATATTCTCCAATTAGCTTCTCTTACTATAATTTTGTAAAAAAGAATTTGAAAGGTCGAACTACTGATCCTGAAAAACTAGGGAAAATGAAAAAAATACTGATTAGAAAAACTGGGAAAGATATTATAGCTACTTATTGCAATACTGGAGAATTTCCTGAACAATCTGTGTATTTCCTTTATGATATAAAAAAGGATTATTCATATAATTATCTCCTCGCCTTAATTAATTCAAGATTAGTAAATTGGTTTTATCAAAATTATTTAGTTACTAATTTAGAAAGTACCGCTCAAATGAAAAGTTATGATCTCGAAAAAATTCCAATAATTTACAATAAAGACAACGACATAAGAATTAATGAATTAGTAGAAAGTTTATTGGATAATTTAAATCCAGTTTCATCAGAAATTATTTTACTAAAAATTGATATTTTTACATACAAACTCTACAATCTCACCTACGAAGAAGTTTTAATCGTGGATCCCGAATTTGCTTTGTCTCAGGAAGAGTATGAGAAATTCGAAGTGAAATTATAATGATTGAAATCGTAAAATCTCTAACCTTGGGTTTTGAATCTTATTCTAATAGAATGAAATTATAACGGAATTAACACGGAGTTAATACGGAATTGATACGAAATTATTTTGAAAGAATCCACGAATTTGGAGAAGAGACTCAATGGGAGTTTAAATGAAAACTAAGAAAGAAAAAATAACTGAATATCTTCAAACATCAAAAGAATATTTCATTTCCAAAAAAACAATTAAACAATTTATAGAAGTTAATGGTATCAATGTTACGTCTGAGACTCTTAACTCTTATATTAAAGAATTCAAAGTACAGAAAATTATCTTTTCTGCCGGTAGAGGTTGGTATACAACCGTAGAGAAAATAGGATCGTTGAGAACAGAACCTGTACAAAAGGTAGTTTCGTTATTAGAGAAAGAGTATCCTTTTTTGGAATTCAATTGTTGGAGCACTGAGCAGATTCAGCCATATCTTCATCATTTGCTTGGTAAGCATCTTACTTATATCTATACTTCCCGAGATGCAATTTCAAATATAACCGATACTTTGAGAGATAATGGTTATTCAGTTTTAGAAAATCCTTCTAAAAAAGAGTTTAAAGAGAGCATTAGTAAATTAAATATTAATGTAATTGTTAGAGCGTCAATCGAAAGAGAACCCGCAAATGATACACATTACTCTCCCATTGAAAAAGTGATAATTGATTTAATTTATGAAAATAATATGGGAGAGATGTACAGTGATGCTGAGATTGAAGAAGCAGTCATGATAGTATCTAAGACCTTACCATTAGATGTTTCACAACTTATTGAATATGCATATCGAAAAGATATTAATATTTCTGAAATACTAAACAACCCCACAATGTAGGAATTTCTTAAAAATCTACATTATGGGGTTAATGGAGAAATCTTGATAAATAATAAGTGCTACACATTAGAGTGGATTGAAAGCATAAAATCAGAATTTGGTGGTGATACATTTCTGGGTGAGATTTAATGGAAAAAAACATAAGTGGCTTATGTAACTGCAAATCGGTCTAGGCAGAAACAGGAGGCTAACTTAATATTATATTGTAAGTTACTTATGTAACCGTTATGTAACTGGAGGTTTAATGAGTACTTTAAGTAAGTACAACAAAAATGTGTTTGAATCTATCAAGCAGATAAATCAATACGAAAATGAATTTTGGTCTGCTCGAGACTTAGCGAGGGCATTAGAGTATTTAAAATGGGACAACTTTGTAAATGTAATTAATAAAGCAAAATCAGCTTGTCAGCAAAGTGGAATGGATTCTTCCGATCATTTTGCCGATGCCGGCAAAATGATCGATTTGGCTAAAGGGGCCAGAAGAGAAATTCCTGATTTTATGCTGTCAAGATATGCTTGTTATTTAATCGTACAAAATGCAGATCCGAATAAAGAAATAATTGCCTTGGGTCAAACCTATTTTGCAATTCAAACACGTAAACAGGAACTGCAGAAAGAATATGAACAATTAACAGAAGAAAAAAAACGTCTAGCAATTCGTAATGAATTGAAAGAACACAATATACAACTTGCTGATGCTGCAAAAGATGCAGGAGTAATCGAGCCTCTCGATTATGCTATTTTTCAAAACCATGGCTATATGGGTTTGTATGGTGGATTGAAAGCTAAAGATATTCATTCACGAAAAGGATTAAAAAAAAGTCATAAAATTCTTGATCACATGGGAAGCACTGAACTTGCTGCAAACCTATTTCGAGCTACTCAAACTGAGGAAAAATTAAGACGTGAAAACATAAAAGGAAAGGATAAAGCAAACAAGACTCACTATAAAGTGGGTAAAAAGGTAAGGCAAACAATTGAAGAACTTGGAGGAACAATGCCGGAAAATTTACCAACACCAGACAAATCTATTAAACAGCTAAAAAATGATAAAAAGAAATTGGAAGACTGATATTTATTTGTTTCTCATCTAGGAGAAACCATAATATCCTAAACGTAAAAAGACAAAAATTTTGAGATATTAAAATTAATTAATTTTAAAAGAGGAAAAAAATGAAATCAATCACCAAAGAAGAGATACAAAAGCTTATAAAAGATAAACAGAAGTTTTTACTGCTTAATGCACTACGCATGCTTTTCTTGGTGCGCACAAGAATCACCATAAATTGTGCACAACATAGTTATGATGCACTATATTTGTGCATGTAATTGATTTCAATTAATAACTAAGATGATAATAAATAAAATGTATTATTCAGGGCGGGTTTACCGACCGCCCAGTGAAGCGAACATTTTGCTGATCCAGGTAACGGAGGGTTGCACCTACCGCTGCAGTTTTTGTTTTGCCAATATGAAGAAAATGGAAGTAAAGAACACAATACCTGGAAAGGTGAAAACAATAACAACAGGTGCAGGTATTGGCCTGCCCTGACATTTCAAATTTTAGGGAACACATGATTAAACGTAAAGCCAACAGATACATAAAATATGATTATTCGCAGAACGGATATTACTTTGTTACCATCTGTACAAAAGGGAGGCTGGAATATTTTGGGAAGATCCAAAATGGTAATATGATCATGAATGAATTCGGAAAGGTTGTGGAACAGCGTTGGTTGTGGCTGCAGGATCATTTTGATTATGTAAGATGTGGTGAATTTGTGGTAATGCCCAATCATTTCCATGGGATTTTGATTATTGATTCAATTGTAGGGACAGGTCGCGACCTGTCATTTAATCCGTCCAATCATCCGTCCAATAATAATGGAACAGATAATGACCCAAAGGGTAATAATATTATTCGGACAGGTCACAACCTGTCCCTACAAAAGATAAAATCCTTATCAGAATTAATTGGTGCATTTAAAACAACATCATCAAAATTGATCCATCAATCTGGTTTGAAAGAATTCAGGTGGCAGCGTTCCTTTTATGATCACATCATTCGAGATGAAAAATCGTTGCAAAATATTGTACAATACATAAAAGATAATTCAGGAAATTGGGAAATTGATGAAGATAATATTATGAAACAAGGAAAAAAATGAATTTACACGGAATCTATTATTCAGAGCCGGTTTACCGGCCGCCCAGTGAAGCGAACAGTTTGCTGATCCAGGTAACGGAAGGCTGCACCTACCGCTGCAGTTTCTGTTTTGCTAATATGAAGCAGTTCAAGATTCGGGAACTAGCAGATATCAAAAAAGATATGGACATTGCCAGAAAGGTTTATGGAACGGATGTTCGTAAATTGTTCTTCCTGGACGGTAATGCCATGGTGATACCGTATAAAAAACTGCGGGAGCTCTGCGAGTATGCCATGTCGTTGTTTCCCCGCTTGAACCGCATCGGTACTTATGCTCATGCCAAAGATATATTAGCCAAAAGCGATGCGGAGTTGCGCTCTCTGAAAGAAGCTGGACTGGGAATAGTGTACATCGGTATCGAGAGCGGCAACAACCAGCAACTGGCTAAAGCGGGGAAAAAGGTTACAGCGGATGAGATCGTGGCAGCTTTCCATAAATGTTTCAAAGCTGGTATCACACCTTCCGGCACCATAATACTGGGTTTAACCGGAAATGATAATAAACTGGCAGAACAACATATAAAAGATACAGCAGACCTGGTGAATCGAGCCAGTCCTGTACATGTAATAAAAGGTGATAAACTGCCTGTGTGGTATATTTCCTGTCTGGCTCTGATGTTCCCCGAGGGATCGGATGTAGCCAGAGATGCAGCATCGGGCAAATTCATTCCGCAAACATCTATCGGTATCCTGCGTGAAATGAAGCTGCTGATAGAAAATATCAGCGACGATGTAAGGAATTGTGTTTTCCGCAGTAATCACGCATCTAATTATTTACCCATAAAGGGTCGTCTCAGCCGCGATCGGGATAAGATATTGGAAATCATCGATCAGGGCTTGGAACATCCGGAAAATGTACGACCGGAGTATATGCGGGGGTTATAACCTTCTTTTTAGGAAACAGATAATTTGGGATTGCAGGGTGCAGGCATGCCTGCACTACAATGAAAATATAATGAACCGAAAACCAAACAGATACAAAGATCATAATTATTTATCGTCAGGGCATTATTTCGT
>JAYEKK010000130.1:0-3280 GCA_034660955.1 Candidatus Cloacimonadota bacterium
GGCCAATTATCGCTGTAACTTTTTTTTCTCTAATAGACATATTAACATTTATTAGAGCTTGGCTTTCATCATACCAGAGATTTAGATTTTTTACTTCCATTTTGTTTTTTTGAGCCATTTTTGTATCACCATTTCATCTTTTTTTTATAATGACTTCGAATAATTATTGCTGTCAGATACAGCATTATTACAACTATTAAAAGCACAAGTGCTGTCCCATATTGACTCGGTTCTGAGTTAGGAACCGTTGTTGCAAGTATATAAAGGTGATAAGGTAGAGCCATAACAGGTTTATCCAATGAATTTGGTAAAAATCGAGAAGAGAAAATTACTGCTGTAAATAATATAGGAGCAGTTTCACCTGCGGCTCTACCTAAACCAAGTATTGATCCGGTCATTATACCAGGAGAAGAAGGTGGAAGAACAACTCGTTTTATAGTTTGCCATCTTGTTGCCCCTAATGCATAACTACCTTCCCTCATTGATTGAGGGACACATTTTATTGCCTCTTCAGTTGTTCTAATTATCGTAGGAAGTATCATGAAAGCTAGTACTATCTGCCCCGCTAACAAACATTTTCCCCACCCTAAAGCAGTTACTAGAAAAGCAAAACCAAATAATCCAAAAACAATCGAAGGTGTCCCGTTTAACAGATCAGCCCCGGTTCTTATTATCTTTGTTATTTTACCTTCCTTAGTATATTCTGTAAGATATATTGCTGATAATATACCCAGAGGTAACGCAATAATAATTGCTCCAACGGCTAAATACAGCGTTCCAACTATCGCTGGGAAAATCCCTCCACTTCTACCTAGGTCGCTTGGTGGTTGAGATATAAACTCCCAGCTTAATGCACCTGCTCCGTTACTAACAATATCCCAAAGAATTATTCCAAGAATTGCAATAACAATTAGAATTGAAGCAGTAATTAATACAAATGCAATACGCTGAGCATTTTTTGTTGATATTTTCTTTTTTAGAAAATAAAATATAATAAAAATTACAGCCATTATAATTGCTACAATTATTCCAAAAATCAAAAGTAAAAACAATAATACAATTACACTAGTTGCAATATTTAGTTGTTTCTTTATTTTACCAAAGAAATTTTTAAGAAATATTCTCTTTTTCTTATGAGAAGTATCTGCTGCCATATGTTTTTCTTTAAGTCTTTTAAGTATGATATTTGAACTTAGATTAACGGCTAAAGTTATTATTAAAAGAATAAAGGCAAGACCAAAAAGCGAATTCTGCCAAATTGAACCAGCTGGGGCTTCCCCCATCTCTATTGCTATTGCCCCTGTTAAAGTTTTGACAGTTGAAAACGGATTAGTGAGTTCAGGCAGTAAGGGTGTGTTTCCTGTTACCATCATTACTGCCATTGTTTCGCCTATTGCTCTGCCCATTCCAAGAATAATAGCTGCGGTTATTCCTGATAAAGAAGCTGGCAGAACAACTTTGCTGATGGTTTGCCAACGTGTAGCCCCAACAGCAAGTGAACCTTCTTTATAATGACGTGGAACTGAACTAATTGCGTCTTCTGCAACACTAGTTATTGTTGGTAAAGCCATAATCGCAAGTAAAAATGCTCCTGCAAACCATCCTTCCCCAGATGATACATTAAAACTCACCCTAAACCAATTTGTCAGTACTATCAATCCAAAAAATCCATAGACAACAGAAGGTATTCCTGCAAGCAATTCAACAGCAGGTTTTGCAATTGCTTTAATTCTGAGAGGGGCAAGCTCTGAAATAAAAATTGCACTACCGATACCTAATGGAACGGCAATAAGCATTGCACCAAAAGTACATATCAGAGTTCCAGCAATTAATGGAAATGCTCCAAAGAATGGTTCAAATCCGTAAGTTATCCCTTCGGGTTTCCACACCATTCCACTTAAAAAATTCCAAATGCCTATTTCTTTAAATGCTGGATAAGCCTCGTTAAACAGATAAAATAAAATTGAAAATATTACAGCAACTGCCGCAATAGCACTTAAAAATAAAACTAGTTTAATCATCCGTTCTTTGACATATTTTGTATTGGATGGGATGATTTCACCGAGTATCTTTAGCAGTTTTATCGGCATTATTAATCTCCGAAATTATCTTTTTTTTAAATTAAACCCGCATTGTTGTATAATAAAGAAAAAATAGAGGAGATGAATAGCTGGAGTAAGTAATGCTATTCAACTTCACTTTTTTATTTGTATTATATTGGGACAAAGCCTTCGTCTTGAACAACTTGTTGTCCTTCTTCGCTTTGTATAAATTCAATGAAATCTTTTGCTAAACCTGTTGCTTCTCCATCTGTAAACATGTTTAGATTTCTAAAAATTGGATATTTGCCGTCTAATACGTTTTGTACGGATGGTTGTATATATTCAGATTCATCTTCATTATACATTGATATTGCTCCAATTTCACTGTCAACATATCCAAGTCCAACATAACCTATTGCACCTGGTGTTGTTTTTACAGTTGAATAAACTGCCCCGTTAGAATTTTTCTCAAGCATTGTTGAAACAAAGTCTTCTTTTCCCATTACTTCTTTCCAGAAAAATTCTCTTGTTCCTGATGCACTATCTCTTCCTATAACAACGATTTCGCCGTCTGACCCGCCAACTTGGTTCCAGTTGGTATATGTTCCATTGTATATTCCTTTAACCTGATCAATTGTTAGCTGAGATACGGTGTTGCTTGTGTGTACAATTAATGCAATACCATCTTTTGCTACTACATATTGCTCTAAGTTTGGATATAAGTCTTCTTCAGAAGATTTTAGTTCCCTGGAGGCCATACCTATGTCTGCAGAACCACTGCCTACTGCAGTTACTCCATTGCTTGACCCTGTACCACTAACTTGAATATCGACGTTACTATGCTGATTCATATATGCATCTGCTGCTGCTTGGGCTATTGGAAATACTGTTGTCGATCCATCTATGATCAGTGTTTGTATTTCGTCATTTCCATTGCCGTCTATACATCCACTTAGCATTGTGGCACTTATTATTATTGCTGATAGTATTACTAGCGTCTTCATTATTTTGTTATTATTTTTCCCAGTCATGAAAAAATTCACCCTATCTTTGTCCAATAAATCTATTTGTTATATACTTTCTCTACATAGTCTATAGTTCTATATATTGATATATTGACAATATATAATGCTGCAAATGCAAGTGTAACATTCCCGAGAGATGCAAGCTCAAAGTGATTATTTCTTTCATGTTTTACTTTGTTGTTTGCAGTCCACCATTCTGGTGGAGTGTCTTCT
>JAYEKK010000131.1:0-3275 GCA_034660955.1 Candidatus Cloacimonadota bacterium
AACAAAACCATTGCTAATTACTTCTTTTCCAAAAATATTCTCTATTTTAATTTTAAAATATTGATCTTTAAATAATTCATGCCCGATTTTATCTGCATAGAATACTGAGAATTTTTGCCCTTCAAACCATTTGGAAACAATTGATTTACCTGAAGCAATCCCTCCTGTTATTGCAACCAAAAATGGTCTATCAGGATGTTTCATCCTTTATCCTTTGAGAAAGCTCATCAATTGTAAGCTCACTATAAAGTACTCCATTTTTTGCCACCGATATTTTACCTGTTTCTTCTGACACAATTATAGCAAATGCATCTGTACTTTCTGTTATCCCAACACCTGCAAGATGACGAGTACCAAGTTTTTGTGAATACTCCACACTTTCAGAAAGTGGTAACACAACCTTCACGGCATACAATCTTTCATTCCTGACAATCACTGCACCATCGTGAAGAATTGTTTTATTATTAAAAATTGTAAGAAGTAATTTCACCGAGATCTGAGCATCGATAATCTCTCCGCTTTCGATATAATTATCCAGTTTTCGTTTATTTTCTATAATTATCAGAGCACCTATTTTCCTAAAAGACATGATAGAAACTGCATTTAAAAGTGGAGAATAGAAAGATTTTTTTGCACTTTTAAAAAGTGTTTTCATATCATGAGTCTGCGCAATACGAGCAAATAAATTTCTTATCTCATACTGGAATAGAACAATGAAGATAATAATCCAATATTCTTTAAAAACAGTTAAGATAGATGTCATCATATTTAGTTTTAATAACGATGCAGTTAAATAAATAATGAATACTGCAAGCAGCCCAAATAACATCTGATAGCCACCACTTTTTGTTAACAAAATGAAAACTCTGTATAGAATAAAAGCAACAATTATAATATCTATAATATCGGTAATTTTTGGTATAAAAATACTCATTATACTTTCCTTATTTCTTTCATTACATTTAAGAAATTTTTCTGCTCATTCACATCATGAACACGTATTATTTCTATATCATTTTGGAACGCAAATGCTGTGGAAGCAAGACTTCCGGCAAGTCGTTCCATAGAATCTGAATCGTAGATATTTCCAATAAAACTCTTTCTTGAAGCACCCATCATTATAGGAATACCAAGACATTTGAATTCAGATATTTTCTTTAAAATGATCAGGTTATCTTTCTGTCTTTTCCCAAAACCAATTCCAGGATCAATTATTATTCGTTCTTTAAAAATTCCATTCTCTTCACAAAAATTTATACGTTCTTCGAAGAAAGATAATATCTCTTCAATAACATCATCATAATGCGGGTCAACCTGCATTGTCTCAGGTGCTCCCTGCATATGTATTATTATCACAGGCACGTCAGGGAAATTTTGTAATACTTTTATCATATCAGCATCAAATTGCAAAGCGCTGATATCATTAAGTATAGAAGCTCCTGTCTGTAATGCTTCTTTTGCAACTTCAGCTTTATTTGTATCGATAGAAATTGGAATATCAGACTTTTTACATAATTCCTTAATAACAGGAATGATCCGTTCCAGCTCAGATTCTGCATTAACTTTCATAGCTCCCGGTCTGGTTGATTCTCCACCGATATCGATAATATCAGCTCCCGCTGCTATCATTTCCAATGCTCGCTTAACAGCTTTATCTGCATCTAAATATTGATTACCATCAGAAAAACTATCGGGAGTAACATTAAGAATTCCCATTATCTTTGTTTCATTTAATTCCAGTTTGGTTCCATTACAATTTAGAATCTTGCCTTGAGGATTTTCCAGATTATCAATAATATTTTTTAGATCTTGTTTTATTTCCGGTAACCCGAAAATTGTTTGATGATCCAGTTTTTTTACCAGTTTTTTAATTTTGTCCAAATTTCCTAAAAGTATTATATCACTGAATTCAAGTTTACCATTCACAACGCCCCGTGCAACAGCAGCATCACCACCGATCGAGAGCATTTCCTGTTTAAGAATATTAGCAGCTCCAACCTTGATATCAGTAAGTTTTATAGAGAGTCCAATTGCTTTTGAAGCCATCACTTCAACACCTTGTGAAGAGACGTTAATCTTCTCTAATTCTCTCCTTGCATCTTGCAGTGAATTAATATTTAAAATCCTATTCATCAATCATTCCCTAATTATTTCAATTCATAAATAAAAGTAATAATGCCTTTTTGAACAACATCTTCAGAAAGTGGATTGAACTTCCATTGGCTGATTGCATTTAAACTATTGAATTCAAATTGCGGGTTTGCTTTTTGTATAACAACAATATTTGTGACAGATCCATCTGGAAGAACATCGAATTTCAACTTAACTTTCAAACTTTGCTGCACACCTTCAGGATAGGTTGGATTTACCTCAGTTAATCTTTTACGGTTTGTAATTTCACCTTCCAAAATATATGGAGAATCACTTTCGGTTTCTCCAAGAAGTCTATTTGTAAGTGAATTCAAATAATCATCATTTGTAAGAGCAGTGGTATCTTCAGATTTGCTGATCTCAGATGTATTTATCAAATTATTATCAACTTTAGTTTTTATTTTAGTCTGAGTATTCCCAATCTTTTTATTCATATCGAGTTTATTAAAAGCTGTCTCCTCATGTGCTGGGATATAGACAGACTCTTCCGATTTAGAAAATGTTTTTGGTAGATCTACTTTTTTAGGGATTAAGTTGCTCAATCTGCCAATATCTTGTGTGTCTGAAGTTCTAGATGGTTGAGATGAAGGTGAGATATATCTTTCATTATTTGCACTTTCATCAAAACCAAATTCAATGAACTCAATGCGTTTATAAACGCTGTCAGGTAAAATTGAAAAGTGAACAAATATAGCAATTCCAATTAATATAAGATGGAAAAAGAGGGAGGTAAGAATTCCTATATTTTTTTCACTCATTTTTATTTTTCTATTTCCTCAACTTGAATCTCGGTTGCAATGAAAAATCTATTCGTTCCGGATAGTTTGGCAATATCCAAAAGTCTTACAACATTTTTTAATTGCACTGTCTCATCTGCTCGAACTACTACAACCTGCTCAGGATCATCAATAAGTTTTCTATTAAGTACTTCAGGAAGTTCTTCCCATCCTACAATTTCATTATTGATAAAAATCTCATTATTTTTGGTGAGTGTAAGGCTAATGTTCTTGTTATATTCATTCTGCTGGGAATTTGAACCAGGCAGATCAACCTTTATGCCTGAGTGTGTAATAAAATTTGAAGAGATCAATAGGAAGATCAGCAGGAGAAATATAACATCTGTA
>JAYEKK010000132.1:0-13392 GCA_034660955.1 Candidatus Cloacimonadota bacterium
CATAATGCCAGTGCTCTAAAGTTTGAGTTGGATTGTAGGCTCTTTGAGTGGAATCACGCAGCATTCTACGGATAAGGCGAAAATCTGTCCAGCGCAGATATTTTCCATTATTATCTTTGATCTGGAACATAGGTTCGAGGTATAATTTGAATTTATGATCATTATCAATTGATTTGGTCATTTCAGGATAAAGTCCGTGCAGGCTGTCGATAAGCAGGATCTCATTTTTTTCAAGTTTCATAGGTGTACGATCCAGATATCTGGTACCGGTTTTAAAATCATAAAATGGAATTATAACTTCTTCACCCTTACATAAACGACTTATGTGTTGATCTATTAATTTCAGATCGAGAGCTTGAGGTGTTTCAAAATCGTAATCTCCAAATTCATCAATTGGATGCATAGCCAGATCATAAAAGTAATTATCTACTGCAAACATTTTAAATTTATATCCCAGTTTATTAAGATGTTCTTCCAGTTTCATTGTGGTTGTTGTTTTCCCTGAAGAGGAAGGACCGGTTATAAGAACCATTTTTAATTTATCTATTCTATTAGAAATTAACTCTGCTGCCATGACGACTTCATCTGCATAAGCCGTTTCAGATTCATGAACTATATGAGGAAATTCACCGTTTTTAACCCTTTTATTCAATGCTTCTATTGTATGTAAATTTCTTGAGACTGACCAATCAAGTATCTTCCAGATCTTATGCCAGGGGATACTTTCAGATGGAGAAGAAGCTTTTGTCACCTTCTCTTTCCTACGCTGAATATTGCTGTTCCTATAAATAATATATGCTTTGGCAACTTGTGTATGATCATTCTTGATTAGCACTTTTTCTACGATATCCTGAATATCTTCTATGCAGGGAATTTTCTCATGAGAATAATTTTTATTTAGAATTTCAACTACTTCATTCGCTAATTTATCAGCAGCTTTTTTATCTCTACCTCCAACTGCAACGGCGGCTCTAAATATTGCATTGGAAATTCTTTCTTTCTTAAATGAGACAATTGCTCCACTACGTTTTATCACATGCGAAATTTCACTCATACTTATTTTCCTGTACAGTTGTTTAAGTTTCTCAACGAACTAGATCAACTTTGAATTTTATTAAAATATCCTTCTTAAAATCCAGAATGATCTCATCATAATATCTGTCTTTACGTTTTTTTACATATCTTTTATAGAAATAAACAGTCTCTGTGGAATCGCTGGTTACAATCACCTTTTCAGGAATTTCCATTTCCAGTTCCTGCATAGCAGTATAAACTTCTTCTTTTTGTTTCTTGAGTAGTTTTTTGCACCCTCTATTCAGTTCTCCATGACGCTGATTCACATCACCAATATTGATAACGCAGGAGATCAGGGTTAACAACAAAATTGCCAATATCAGTTTATTCATATTCTCTCCTCTTTGAAAAATTAATACTTGATGATCAATCGAGTGGTTTACATTTCATCATTTTTTCTGCCATTAACCACCCGTGAGCTGTTGCATAAATAATATAACTGGTTCCACCCGAACAATCACCAACAAATTTCAGATCATCAAATTTATCATTACTTAGTTTATTGGAATAGAATTTTATTTCCGGAGCATAAATCAGATTATCACCGTTTGCAATTCCCGGGATGACTACATCCAAATTATCAATAAAATCTATAATACTCTCGGCAATTCTGCGCGGAAATGCCAGGTTTATGTCACCCAGAATATATCTATCTCTATCTAAGGTCGGCTCAACACGATACAAATGCTTTGTCCGTTTGGAAGATTTGAAATTCTTGTAGGTTTGCAAAATAACCTTTCTCTTTCCAGCTAACAGGTTGAATAATTTTGCAATATGAGAACCGTATCCAATCGGATCATTAAAAGGATGTGTGAGCTTAACCGTTGTAAGTATAGCAAAATTTGTATTCTTAGATTTCTCTTTAAGTTTAGAATGTCCATTCACAGTTGCGAAGTCTCCATAATTTTCGGTGACCACAAAACCGCTAGGATTATTACAGAAAGTGCGAACCATATATCCGGTCTTGCTTTTATATTTCACTTTAAATTCATACATCTCTTTATTCAGTTCGTCCACAATATGATTTGGAAGTTCAAAACGAATACCCATATCTACCTTTGTGTTATCAGTAACTACTTCAGGGAATTTATTGATTATGGTCTTTATGAGTTTGTGTCCGCTTCGACCGACTGCAACCACAACTTTATCAAAAGCATTATCATTATTCAATAAAACTTTTCCTGGCAATACTTCCAGATCTTTGATGTTTTCATTAAAATGAAAGTGTATGTTCTTATAAGATTTCAAATTTTCATAGATCGTATACAGGATTTGCTTCAGCTGGTCAGTTCCTAAATGAAAGAATTCAGATAATATGGGTTGGAACCCTTTTGCATAGAACTGTTTATAGTATTCTTTGTTTGTGAAAGAACTTCCAGTCTCAAATTTGCGATCCTTAGTTTTACTAATATAATATTCAACCAGTTGTTCTTGAAGTGCAGTGTCTACTTCAATATCTCCACCCATTTCTTTAGAAACAAATAGTTTTCCATCAGCTCGTATACCGGAGATGCTGGATGAATATATGTCTTTACTTTTTTCAAAAACATGAATTTCATTATTACTATCTTTAATTTTTTCAATGAACCCTATCGCAGCGGCTCCAAATCCAATTATTGCAATTCTCATCCTCTTTCCTATTTTAGTAAGATTGCTTTTTTCTTTTCAGAAATATCTTTTGTTCTCAAGCTATAAAGATAAATTCCTGATGCAACTTGATTACCATTTTGATCCTTGCCATTCCAAATAAAGCTATATTCTCCAACAGGGAGATCGTTATTTACCAGAGTTTTTACAAGCTGTCCCTTTAAATTAAATACTTCTAAAGAAACAAAACCAGCATCTTTTAAGTAGAATTTGATATTAGTTTCAGGATTGAATGGATTTGGAATATTCTGATACAGAACAGTTCTGTTGCTTACAACATCATTGGTTATTCCTGACCCGCCAGTAATAAAAACCCACCACACTTTTGGTAGATCATAATTATCATTAGAGACGACACCTATTACTTCATGCCAGTCGTTTACAGTGAGAGTAAGATCAAAGGAAAAGCCAGTAGCTTGCTGCAGTTCATCATCTACATACCAGGAATAGGTAACACCTTCATCATCACAGATCAATGCAAAGCCTATTGGCTCGCCGGCATTAACATAAAGTGTATCTTCCTGCGGTAAGAAATCATCAAGCTGTGGTGTCATTATCCTGATGCTGTCTATCACAACATCAATTAAAGGCTTATCGTTTGCATCTGTAGGAACTTCACTGATTTCTTCTACTATCTCTGAACCAAGAGTTATATGGCCAAAAGCTGAATAACCACCATTTAGCCAGGGAGTAGGTACAACTGTAATGAAATATTGTGAACCTCCACTATTTGGTTGTCCTGTATTTGCCATGCCAATCACATGGTCTACATTATAATTAATATCTGGATGGAATTCATCTGGTATTGTATAGCCGGGACCCCCGTAACCATTTCCATAAGGTCAGCCATCCTGTATCATAAAATCAGAAATTACGCGATGAAAGATAAGATTATCATAAAAATTAGAATTAGTAAGATCCACAAAATTTCCAACTGTTATCGGAACTAGATCCTCTCTTAACGTGATCTCAAATTCTCCCATAGAAGTGTACCATTTTGCAACTGTCTGGCTCCAAAGAAAATTGATAGAAATTAGTAAAATTATAACAATTAAAACAAAACGAATTTTATTCACAGCTCGTCCTCCTTACTTTATTAATTCTAAACTCGAATATTCGTTTAACTGGAAATGAGTCAATTTTTTTCCCAAGGAAATCTTTATTATTTTTTTTGTTGCATATTTCTTTATAAATAATTAAATTGTAAAATATAATGAAATAACAAATTGAATTGATAGGGAGGACGGTATGAAGACGCAAATTATTATTTTTCTAATTGTTTTTGCTTTTATTGGGAATGTGTTCGCAATGGAAGTGTTGATCAATGGTGTGAATCAGGCAACAATCACCCAGGGAGAAGATTTTGTTATAACTATTAATTTTTCTTCCGGTTCTTCACAAGCTGCAACATCAATGTGGGTGGATATGAACGATAATGCTGTTTGGGAAGACAATATCGATCTTATTGTTCCTGGTGAAGGGGGAGAGATCTTTGATAACAGCCCTGAGGATGAGAATCCAGAAGATGGTGTTTATGAAATAACTGTTTCTGGTGAAGAAGATGGACCAAACGGAGTCTCAAACCTAGGTTTATTCTATGTTGCTGAAGATAGTGGTGGGTTGGATGATGGTTATCTTTGGATCGATCCGATAGATTCAAATTATTCTGTTTCCGGATCAGTAACTCCTGCAGCACACAATGTTATAATTATGGCAGCTACTGAAAATGAAACATGGATGACAACGACGGACGTCTCCGGAAATTATCAGAATTTTGTAGATCCTGCAGGTGAATACATGCTTATGGCTTTTGATCCCATAAATGTTCTGGGTGGAATGATTTCTATTACAATGTATGAGGAAGTTCTAATAAACGGACATTTATCAGGCTATGATTTTGAATTTATTGAAGGTAATTCAACTATAAATGGTTATGTACTAGATCAAACCGGAGATCCGGTTATTAATGTAACTGTTTCTGCCAGTCAAGGTGGACCATCCGGAATTTTTAACCAAACTGATGAAGATGGATTTTATGAACTTAGTGTAATTGAAGGGAATTGGTATGTGGATGTAAGTGATGATGATCTATTTCCTGATTATATGTCAGCTGATCATGAGGAAATATACATCGAGGAAGGAGCTACGGAGACAGTTGACTTCACCGTCTATTCAACTGATGCAACCATAACGGGTACCGTATATTTTGATGATATACCTGCATCGGGATATGAGGTTAATGCTTGGAATGACGAAATAGGCGAAACGGAAGCATACAGTATTGGGAACGGAACTTATTCCTTATCTGTATCAAGTGAAGCTGACGCTTTAGGTGGATATTGTGTTAATGTAGATATCTGGGATGTACCGGGAATTTATGTAGAAGAAAATTATAATAACATAATTTCAGGTTCTACCAATATTAATTTCCATATTTATACTGTAACCGGCGGGATAGAAGGCCAGATATTAAATGCCAATACAATGCAGCCGGCAGAAGACTGCTGGGTTAGTGCTAATGATGGAACTAACTGGTTCAACACAGGTGTAGATGAAGATGGATATTATCAACTGCCTTTACCCAATGGTACTTATACAGTAGAAGCAAATGGAGAGATGTACTATCAGCAAATTGTAGAGGATGTTGAAGTTATGGACGAATTGGTTCAATTAGATTTTCTGTTGGATCCCGTACAGTTTGATGGAGCTTTAGAAGGAACTATTTATGAAGCCGGAACAACAATTCCAATAGAGAATGCTGAAGTATCTGTCGGTAATGCAACATACTATACAAATACAATAACTAATGAAAATGGTTATTATCATTTTGATCTGCCTAACGGTTCATATTGGGTGGATGCTTGGCATCAAAATTATTATTCATATCACAATGATGAAGTGATCATTAATTATGATATTGTTCAGCTTGATATTGAGCTGGAACCGGTTGTGTTTGATGGATCTTTAGAAGGATATGTTTATGAATTGGATACAACTACTCCCATACCATATGCCAATATCCAAGTGGGCTCTGCTACTTACTCTAATAATACACAAGCAGATATGAACGGCTATTACTATTTTGATCTTCCAAATGAAATTTATAGTGCTGATTGTTGGATGAATGGTTACTTCGGTGAGCATATTGATAATATCGAGATTGCTAATAATGCTGTAATTCAGGATTTCTATCTTGAGCCTGATGTTGAAGCAGATGATGAAGAAATTGAGGTTGTAATTGGTTTAGGGCAGAATTATCCTAATCCATTCAATCCGACAACAAAGATTTCTTTTACAACGATGAGTATTGAAAATACAGAATTGGTCATTTACAATATCAAGGGGCAAAAAGTAAAAACACTAATTAATAGTGTTCTCGAAAATGGAGATCATTTAATTATATGGGATGGAAATGATCAGAACAATCAACCGGTTTCAAGTGGTGTTTATTTCTATCAGTTAAAGATCGGCAACGAAATAATTGATTCTAAAAGAATGCTTCTGTTGAAGTAATACACAAAATAAAAAAAAGCCATCCTGCACATACCGGATGGCTTTTTTTATATGAAAGATTATTTTATAAATGTTCCAGTTCTTGTTCAAGATCAGGAGCAATAATTCTTTGTACTTTCTCAAGTGGAAGTTCTAATTCTTTAGCAATCTGGTCAATCTCCCAATTTCTTGCAGCCAGATCTTTAGCTATTTTTTCCAGGTAGGCACTATCTGCAAAACCATCTGTAGGACGAATACTGTTATCATCTAAATCAAAAGCAGAAGTTTTCTTACGTAAAAGTTTGATAATAAGAAAAATAACTACAATTAACAAGATTAATGTACCTAAGGCAAAACCAACAATCTTGAGATTAAGTTTTGAACTGATATCTTTCACTAAGGATTTAATTTTCTCGGTAACTTTGACGGATTTTTTATTAGTAATAGTTTGTGTAGTTTTGGTATTTGTAGTTTTTTTTTGAGATTTGATTTCATTATGTAGAGCCAAAACCTTATTATTGTATTCATTTGCTAATTTGATATCTCCAGTCTTTTCATAGAAAGAAGCATAGCTTGTAAGTTCGGAAAGGGTATGAGGATCTGTTGAGATAAAAATATCCAGAACAAGCTTGAAAACATCTCCCTGTAATTCCATTCCATCTACTTTATATATTTCTCCAGTAACAAGCAATTGTGAAGTATTGATGTTGATCATAACCATAACTTGATCTTCTGAAATAAGGTAATCCAAACCCGTAATTACCTTGCTATTATTTATGCCTATTTTCTTTAATGAAACATCTTTACGGCATCCATGTAGGTTAATTTGAAGATCCGATTCATGCTTGAGAATTTCGTAGTTAGGTTTAGTATCAAATACAAGTACTGTACGGTCAATCACACCATAATCTTTATGATATACATCAATAAGGAAATTTGCATTTAATAAACTTATCGATACTAAAAATATTAATATAAATGTTCTTCTCATTAATACTCCCGGAGTCTTAATTTTTACTTTTCTAATTTTTAAAATACTTTCCCTTTTGTCAATATTAGAATTCAAATGGAGGCTATTTTGAAAAAGTATTCACTGTTTTTTAAGTTTTCTTTTTGCTATTTTTAAATTATTTTGGAATCGAGGATCATCTGGTCTCAGCGAGACGGCTTTCATTGAGTAACTGTAGGCTTTATGGAAATCCTTCAGCATTATGTATAATGTAGCAATGTTGTTTATTATTGTTGCATCTTCTGGAAAATATTCATTTGCCTGAATAAGAATATTAAGTGCATTTTTATCCCTCTTCTGTTTTAGCTCGATTGTAGCTCTTTTAAATAATTCTTTTGCCTTTACGTATTTTTCTCTGGCAACCACATCTTCAGCTATTTGAAGATAATGTTTAAAAGATTTCTTACCAGGAAACAATTTTACGGTCAATCTATAGAATTTTATTGCTTCATCCCATTTTTTTTGCATAATATTACATTCTGCCAGGGCAAGTAGATTTAGTTCATTTTCTGGGTATTCATCATAAATATTTTTTAAATATTTTTCTGCTTTGGAATATTCGGAAAGCGAAAGAAGGGAAAGCGCGAGGTTAAATTTATTTTCGACAGAATTATTTAATAAAATTGCTTTTTGAAAGAGCAAATAAGCTTTTTCGAAATCATTTTTGGTAAGAAGTTTTTGTCCTTTTTTTTTAAGATAATTCTCTTTTAGGTCTTCGAAAAAGCTCATCATAATATGTTAATCTTCTTCTTTATTTACTTCAGCTTTTTGCTCTGCGATTTCTTTTTTCATCGCTTCGGCTTTTGCTTTTGCAGCTGCTTTCTTCTGAGCACGAACTTCTTTTAAAGGATCAAAAATGGCAGCAGTAGGACATACATCGGCACACAAACCGCAGACTATGCATTTATCGTAATTGATAATAGCTAGATTATCATCCATTGTAATTGCATTAACAGGACATTTTTTTACACAAAGAGTACAGGCGATACAAGCTGTATTATTGCCGCAAGCTTTTCGTGAAACTGCGCCTTTATCATGTGAAGCACAAAGGATGTGAACACGTTTTTTTATTGAGACCATTTCTATTAAATCTCTTGGACAAGCAGCAGCACAAGCACCACAACCTGTACAGTTTTCGTTATTAACTATTATCATTCCATTATCATCAATATGCATTGCATCAAATTTACATGCTCTCACGCAATCATATTGGTAAACGCAACCGTAATTGCAAGCATTTGGCCCACCTGAAATTAAAATAGCAGCTTTACAGGTTTCTATTCCTTGATAATTATATTTGAAATTAGTGTTATTTTTTCCACCGCTCTGACAATGGATAATTGCAACTTTCCTATCGGATGTAGTTGCTTCCATTCCCATGATTTCAGCAATATGCTTTATAACATCATCACCACCAGGAGCGCAGAGATTTATTTCAGCTCCTTTTTCTACAACTGCTTCAGCATAGGCAGCACATCCTGGATATCCACACGCCCCGCAATTTGCGTTCGGTAAAATTTTGTTAATATTATCAATTTTTGGATCTATCTCAACATGGAATTTTTTAGAGGCAAATGCCAATCCCAGACCATAAATAAGTCCCAAAGTTCCTAAGGTTAAAACTGAATATAATAATATCGACATTAATTCCCCCTAAAATTTGAGACCGGAAAAGCCCAAGAAAGCGAGTGCCATGCTACCGGCAACTATCATTGAAATAGGCATTCCCCTCATACTTATAGGTAATTCTGCTCGTTCCAAACGTTCTCTGATTCCTGCCATAAGAATAAGAACAAGTGTAAAACCGATTCCACCAAATAAACCGTTTAAAATTGCAAAGATAAAATTATATTCAGATTGGATATTCAAGATCGCAACACCAAGAACCGCACAGTTGGTTGTGATAAGCGGAAGGAAAACTCCCAAAGATTTATAAAGTGCAGGAGCTGTCTTCTGAATAACCATTTCTACCAGTTGAACCAGTGATGCAATTGTTAAAATGAAAGCAATTGTTTGCAGAAACTCAATATGCAATGGAACTAAAAGATATGTATGGATGAGCCATGTAAAGGTAGATGCCATCGTCATCACAAAGATAACAGCCATGCCCATACCAAGGGCAGAATCTAATTTTTTGGAAACACCAATGTAAGGGCATAACCCTAAGAATCTCATTAGTACAAAGTTTTGAACGAAGATGGCCATTACAGCCATAAAAAGTATTTTTCCAACAAATTCCATTTATATACTCCTTCTATTTACCGCTAAGTTCGCAAAGGCGCAAAAGGTGAATATTAATTTATTCTCTTCGCGTCTTCGCGTTCTTTGCGGTTCATTTTTAGAATGCTTCATTTATTTCTTCTTTGATAAATTCATCAAACCCATTAAAAGCCCCATCACAATAAATGCCCCGGGTGCTAATATGGCTACTAACATAGGTTGGAAAGTTTCAGGAAATAAGTTGTACCCAAGGAACTGACCAGCTCCCAATACTTCACGAATTCCACCGATAACAACTAAGGCAAGTGTAAATCCCAATCCCATTCCCAGACCGTCTAAGATAGATCTTAATACATTATTTTTGCTGGCAAATGCTTCCGCTCTTCCCAGAATAATACAGTTCACTACTATAAGTGGAATGAACAATCCCAAACTTTTATGGATAGCAGGAAAATAGGCATGCATCACCATATCCACAATAGTTACAAATGATGCAATCACAACGATATAAGCAGGTATCCTAATTTTTGAAGGAATTAAATTTTTGATAAGTGAGATAAAGATATTAGAAAAAACCAGTACGAAAGTTGCTGCTAGTCCCATGCCTATTGCATTTTCTACCGAAGAAGTAACAGCTAAAGTGGGGCAGAGCCCTAATGCCATTACGAATACCGGATTTTCTTTAATAAACCCTTTAGTAAATTCTTTAAGTAAAGTCATTATTCAGTCTCCTCTGCACTCTCATTTGCAGAAATATCAAGTTTGTCCATTGCAGTTTTGATGGAATTTGCAATTGTTCGAGTTGTAATAGTTGCACCGGTTAAACTTACAATAGTTCCTCCATCTTTATCAACCTTCATTTCAACTTTTTGTTTTCCACTGAATTGAGATTGGAATTCAGGCTTTTCGCAATTGGCACCTAAACCCGGTGTTTCTGCCTGAGATATAACTTTAATCTTTTCTACCACCAGATCAGTATTAACTCCTACCATTGTTTTTACATCACCGCTATATCCATAAAGAGATGCTACAAATGTGTAGCCGACAACATTTTCTTCGGCATCTTTACCAATATGATAAGTGAGTTTGCCGGTAACTTCCTCAAAAGTAACAGCAGAAGGAAGAACTTCCTTTCGTGCCTTTTCCTGTGCAACACGCTGATTCTCTTCAATAACTGGTTGAGTTAATGTATTCAAGTATGCCAAAACTCCGCTGGCAATAGCTGTAATAATAAATAATATAAAACCTAATTTTAAATAATATTTCATTTATGCTCCTATAT
Organism: Candidatus Cloacimonadota bacterium; assembly: GCA_034660955.1. Taxonomy (GTDB): domain Bacteria; phylum Cloacimonadota; class Cloacimonadia; order Cloacimonadales; family TCS61; genus Tenebribacter. Next base: position 10,725 of record JAYEKK010000132.1, read on the forward strand.
ATCTACCGCTAAGTTCGCAAAGGCGCGAAGGTGATGATAAAATCTTTCTTTTCTTAGCGTCTTTCCGTTCTTTCCGGTTTGTGTTTCTATCCATTTTTTTTCATACTCCTCAGCGTAGATCAGCGTTTAATTAGCTACGTTTAACTTGCCCAAAAGGTTTGGGAACAGTATATCTATCAATTAATGGAACTGCAATATTCATCAGAAGAATAGAATATGATACTCCCTCCGGATACCCACCGATCAGGCGGATAACAACAGTGAGGATTCCGCAACCCATACCGAAGATAAGTCTTCCTTTTTTTGTCACCGGGGAAGTTACCATATCGGTTGCCATGAAGAATGCACCCAGGATAAGACCACCTGCAAGAATATGGAAAATAGGAAGCATTATAGAGGCAGAAAACATACCATTGATTCCACCGAACATATAAATAAGCACGAATACAGTTCCAATATAACTTACAGGAATTCGCCATTCTATAATATGTTTCCAGGCAAGATAAGCAGCTCCAATGAGCAATGCAGCAGCAGAAACTTCACCGATAACACCACCAATATTTCCCCAAAAAAGATCCTGAAGAGTGTTCATACTGGTTAGGTTATCCATTACTGTGTTTGCCATATCACTACTTATTTGAGTTGTATCACGCAAAGCTTTTACAACTCCCAGCGGAGTAGCAGAAGTTACAACATCAGGAACATTTGAAGGTAAATTTCTCAGTCCGTTTATAGAACTTTGGAACAAGTTGCTCATTGGTGCTGTAAATTTCCAGCCGGCTGTCATTAAAGTCGGCCATGAAGCCATCATGAAAGCACGTCCTAAAAGAGCAGGATTGAAAATATTAAAACCTAATCCGCCGAATATTTGTTTACCTATCGCAATTGCAAAAATAGCTCCCAGTACAGGTAACCACCAGGGTGAAGAAGAATTAATATTAAATGCAATAAGTATTCCTGTTACAACTGCGCTGCCATCACCAATTGTTATTGGAACCTTTCTGTATTTCTGAATTAGTGCTTCTGTGAAAACAGCGGCAGCAACTGCATAAAGAGTGAGAAATAAAGATTGAATTCCAAAAAAGAAAATTCCAACCAGCAGTGCCGGCATAAGAGCTAAAACGACTTGCCACATAACAGAATTTACCGAGATATTCTGTTTAACATGCGGTGCTGCAGAAACAGCAAATACATCGTTCATATATCCTCCGTCGATAGGATTTCGGATTTCGGGATTAGGGAATTATGTTCCCTAGTTTTCCAAATACCTTAATCCTTTTTTATTTTTTTTAATTTTGAAATTAATTTATTTAGCATCATCGCAATGCTAGTAATTAAATTTGAAATTCTATCATAATCAGTTTGATCAATATATTCCAGCTTATAAGCAATAATGGTCTGTGTCTCTAACTCCATTAAAGAACCTTTGGCAATATACAGAAAATGAATATATTCTTTTGTTGTTCCACGTCCCCACCCTTCGGCAATATTGGAAGGTATTGAAACAGCAGCACGTTGTATCTGATTAGCTAAAGCAAATTTTTCCTTCTCCGGAAACTGCTCAGTAATCCGGTATGCTTCTACTGTTAGTGAAATACCTTTTTGCCAAACAATCAATTCTTTATAATTTTTCATAAAATTCCCGATTCCCGAAACCCGAACTCCGAACCCCGAATCCCGAACCCCGAATCCCTAATCCCGAAACCCTAATTCCTATTTCGCTCTATTCTTCTCACTCACTTTAATTTTACCTATATCTATCCATTGGATAAGCTTGATATGAGAAGGACAAACATAGGCGCAACTACCACATTTTATACAGTCCATTACACCACTTTTTTCTGCAGAATCCCAGTCATCATTACGAACATGATGTGCAATAAAACTGGGGACAATATTCATAGGGCAAATATCTACACAACGACCACAGCGTAGACATACTTCTTCTTTTTCTCTGTGAGCTTCTTTTTTATTAAATAAAAGCAGACCGGAACTTCCTTTGGTCATTGGTGTTTCTAAAGATGGAATTGCGAATCCCATCATCGGTCCACCGGAGATCACTTTGCCTATGTCTTCTGTAGTGCCACCGCAATAATCTAAAAGATCAGAATAAAAGGTTCCAATACGTGCTTTGATATTCTTTGGATCTTTCACGATTTTACCACTTACCGTGATAACCCTGTCTACCAGAGGTTTCTTATAACGTACAGCTTCATTAACCGCAATTGCAGTTCCCACATTTTGAACAACTACATTTACATCCATTGGTAATCCACCTTTATTAGGAACTTTGCGTTTTGTGGCAGCGTAGATGAGTTGCTTTTCTGCACCTTGCGGGTACTTGAGATGAAGTCCTACGACTTTGATATTTTTATCGTTCTTTAAAAGATTTTTAAAAAGCTTGATAGCATCAGGTTTATTTGCTTCAATACCAACAACACCATTCTTGGCATCAACTATTCTCATTAGTATTTTAAGTCCGGAAATTATATCTTCTGCCTGTTCCAGCATTATGCGGTAATCGGCTGTAAGATAAGGTTCACATTCCACACCATTTAAAATGATTGTGTCAATTATTTTGCCTTCAGGAGGTGAAAGTTTCACATGAGTTGGAAAGCCGGCACCACCCATTCCACAAACACCGGCATCGGCAATTCTATCTTTCATG
>JAYEKK010000133.1:0-13368 GCA_034660955.1 Candidatus Cloacimonadota bacterium
ACTGATAGGTTGGGGATGGGGCATCTAAACAGAGAAGATGAACGTGAATCGATATTGAATATTGGTTCAAGAAAACCACAACATGTAGAAATTACGTTTAGAGCCCAATAATCCGTATTCCGCAAGCAAAGCTTCTGCTGATCTGCTTTTGCGTGTAGCTTATCAAACATATGGGCAACGAATAAATATAATTAGAGCATGTAACAATTTTGGACATTATCAATTCCCTGAAAAACTGGTTCCTGTAATAATCTATAATGCATTGAATAATTTAAAGATCCCTGTTTTTGGTGATGGTAAAAATATCCGTGAATGGATACATGTTGAAGACCATTGCCGTGCAATTGATGTAATCATGCAAAAGGGGAAATCCGGCGAAACATATAATGTTGGAACAGGAAACAAATGGAAGAACATAGATCTTGTAGAGCTTATTCTAAAAAAACTAAATGTAAGCAATAATCTTATCTCCTATGTTCTCGATAGACAAGGACATGATATTCGTTATTCAGTTGATTCCAGTAAGATCCGTCAGGAATTAGGTTGGAAACCGCAAATAGAATTTGAAGAAGGTTTAGATCAAGTTATCACCTGGTATACAAATCATATGGATTGGATCGAGGAAATAGCTTCAGGAAAATATATGACCTACTATGATGAAATTTATAAACCCCGCATGATGGAGACGCAATAGATGGGAAGAATTCTAACATTATTCACTATGCTCTCAATTATGTTCGGTTGTGCAGTAACAAGGGATGTAGAAACTAATCAATCCGTTGAAAAATTATCAATTGTATATCCTCATTTTGCCACAGATTCACTTAGACAAGAAATTTTTGATAAAAATATATTAATTGATTCGCTTTATATATTGATAGAAGAATCTGATTTCACAATCGATTCTTTATATCAGGCATTGGAAGTTGCAAACAGTAGAGTTGCAGTAAATCAAGATTTTATCATTCCAGATTCCATTATCTTTGCCGGTAGAACCTTTGATCTTACAAATGATCGTATCTTTGATAAATTTGAAACCATTTATAAACAGGAGTTAAGAGTTGCTCATAAATTTATTCCAAGATGTGGTAAGTATTTTGCCTATTTTGATTCCGTATTTTCCCAATATAATATTCCGCTTGATACAAAATATTTAGCAATTGCAGAAAGCAGACTTAATCCTATGGCTGGTTCACGTGTAGGTGCTCTTGGGATCTGGCAATTTATGCCCGGTACTGCAAAAGGTTATAAAATGCGAATAGATTCATTTATTGATGAGCGCAGAAATGTTTTTCTGGCAACACCTGCCGCAGCTAAATATCTTCTAAATGCACGAAGTTATCTTAAAAAACGCGGTACTACTGACTGGTTATTGGCAATGAGTTCTTATAATGCTGGAGTTGGCAGTATTGCGAAAGTTGTTCGTCAGCAAGGAGTATATGATTTTTTTGATTTATTGATGCGTGTTGATGAAACACATAAATATGTTTGGCGTGCTGTTGCTATTAAAATGATCGTAGAGAATGAAGAGGAGATATTCGGAAGTAAATTTGATAGAAAAGAGCCGATCTTAGAGAACGCACATTTGATAGATCTCACTCTTAAAGGACATTATAAAATTGATGAATGGGCTAAAGCTCAAGGGACTTCAATTGGAAAGATCTTAGAAATGAATCCATGGATCAAGATATATAAAAGAAACAGAGAGAAATATTCTGCAATTAACGATGTTGTTCTGCCGCCCGGAAAATACTCTGTTCTCATTCCTAATGGAAATGGAATTGACAAGGATTTATTAACAAAGATAGAAAAACGCTTTCTTAATAAAAACGCAGGTTTTTTCACTCATCACATTGTTAAACGAGGAGATAATTTATATAATATTGCGAAAAAATATAAAACGACAGTTTCTCGAATTAAAAGTCTGAATCATCTAAACTCTAATGTAATACATCCAGGTCAAAGGCTTAAGCTTTATGGAACCAGTTCCGGAGGGATAGTTCAAAAGACAAATAACTATCACACTGTAAAAAAAGGAGACACAGTTGGAACCATCGCGCAAGAATTGGGTATCTCGCAAAAGAACCTGATTGCTAGGAATAATCTCAAAACACGAAATGGTATTATCATGATTTATCCAGGACAAAAATTATTTTATTAATGAAAGAAAAGATCAGGGTAATGAAAAGGGAAGATATTCCCAACATTATGAGCATGGAGAAAGAACTTTTTGCAACATCTTGGGAAGAGGAGATGTTTATAGAAGAAATTGAAAAGCAATACGCTTATGTTTTGGAGATTAAAAATAAAATTATTGGTTATATTTGTGGTTGGAAGCTTCTCGATGAGTTTAATATCACGAACATTGCAATTGCTTCAGATTTTCAAAGAAAAGGATTTGGAAAAGATCTTATTCAGTTCCTTATGAGTAAATTACTGGACGAAAAATGCTTCAAATTTTTTCTCGAAGTGCGTGAATCTAACCAAGCAGCAAAAAAGCTGTATGAAAAATTGGGATTTGTTGTGATTGGATCAAGAAAAAATTATTATCATTCTCCAGAAGAGAATGCTATGGTTTTGGGTTTGAATATAATGGATAATTTAAAAAAAAAGAAAATGGGTTCTGTATAATAGAGTGGTTTGTCATCCTGACGTATCTTGCACGCTGTTCTTTGGAAGGATCTCGCTTATAATGAGATTCTTCGTGAGAGAATTCTATGAAGATTTCCTCAGAAAGACAGCAATATTACATTTTGCAGAACTCATAAAATAGTAGAATAATGGAGAAAAATTGTTTATTACTTTTGAAGGAATTGAAGGCTGTGGAAAATCTACACAAGCACGAATGCTAAAAGAATTTTTAATAAAAGCAGGAAAACGTGTGTTCCTTACTCGTGAACCGGGAGGACCCAAAATAGCAGAAGATATCCGTGAAATGCTGTTAAGTGTGAACAACAAAGAGATGCTTCCACAAACAGAAGTACTCTTATATATGGCATCCAGAAGCCAACATACAGGTGAGTGGATCATTCCTGCACTGGAAAAAGGAAAGATAGTTATTTCCGATAGATATTACGATTCTACCTTTGCCTATCAAGGTGCTGCCAGAAAGATAGATGGAAAGCTTATTGACACAATTAGAAGATATGCAACTTTTGGACTTGTTCCGGATATTACTTTTCTGGTGGACTTGTCAGAGGAAATCGGTTTATCTAGAATTTTATCCAAAAATGCTGACAGGTTAGAACAGGAATCGATGGTGTTCCACAAAAAAGTTAGAAATGGTTTTTTAGAATTGGCTAATAAAGAGCCCGAAAGATTTGTCGTATTAAATGGTAATAAAAGTATTAAAGAAATTCATAATGATGTAATTAATATTATAGGCAAGGAGTTGATTATATGAAAGAAGAGTTAAATAAAATGAGTAAAATCCTTTTCTCTGCAAGCGTGATCGGTTGGATTATTATTGGCGTTCTACTTTTTAATTTTGTAAATGTAGACGCATCAAATTCTGAAGATACAAATATATACAAAAAGCTAAAATTATTTAGTGAAGTACTTTTCAATGTAAGACAGAATTATGTAGAAGAACTTGATGTGGATGATCTTATAGACTCGGCTATCAAAGGAATGCTGGATGAAGTTGATCCACATACACATTATTTCACTCCTGATGAATTTGATAAATTCAGTACAGACACAAAAGGTGAATTTGGCGGACTTGGTATTTCGATAGACAAGAAAGGCGATTATATAACTGTTGTAGCACCAATAGAAGGAACTCCTGCTTACAGAATGGGTATTCTTGCTGGTGACAAGATATCCAAAGTTGATGGAGAAAGTATTGTTGATGTCTCAACAGATGAATCCATAAAGAAAATGCGTGGTGAACCTGGTACAAAAGTTTTAATTTCTATCATCAGACCAGGAGTGAAAGACGAATTGGAATTCGAAATAATACGTGAAATAATTAAAATACACAGTATTCCATACTCATTTAAACTGGATAATGGAATTGGATACATGAGAATTCGTCAGTTCAATGCAAATACAACCTCAGATATGAGAGAAAAACTTGATGATTTAGAGGAAGAAGGTATTCGTGGACTCATTATAGATCTTAGATTTAATCCGGGTGGACTTCTCAGAGAAGCGATAAATACAGTAAATGAATTTATTGGGAAGGGTAAACTTGTAGTATTCACTAAAGGTAGAGCACCTCAAACAAACATGGAATATCTAACTAAGTATAACAGAATTAGAGGTGATTATCCAGTAGTAGTTCTTATCAACAGCGGATCGGCAAGTGCATCAGAAATATTTGCCGGTTCATTGCAAGATTGGGATCGTGGTTTAATAGTTGGACAAACATCTTTTGGAAAAGGTTCTGTTCAGCGTTTGTTTCCGCTTTCAGATGGTAATGGTATCAAAATAACAACTGCAAAATATTATATAAAATCAGGTAGATGCATTCACAAAGATCTTAATGATAAACTATTAAAGGATGAACGTGTAAAAAATGGTAATATAACTAAGGAAGAAATTAAAGAAATGCAGGAAGAAGCTGAAGAAAAAAGCCATGAGAATGTATATTACACTAATATGGGAAGAGAGGTGTATGGTGGTGGAGGTATAACTCCCGATATTGAGATCGACCAGTCTCTTCTTACAGACCTGGGTGTAGATCTGCGTAGAAAAAATATTTTCTTTAACTATTCTGTAGATTATCTTATCGATCATGAGGAAAATGTTACATTAGATTATCTAGCTTCCAAGAAAGATATTGATGATCTCTTAAAATTTGCAAAAGCGGAAGATATTGAATTTGAACAAGTTGAAGCAGATAGCATTAACGATTGGATCAAGAATGAATTGACCAGTAACATTATCGGTAGAAAATTCGGTGAAGTAGAGCGATATAAAATCGTATTGGAAGAAGATACTCAACTTAAGGAAACAATGGAGATCTTTGAAAAATGCTCTACACTTGAAGAGATGTTCAAATTTGCAGAAGAGATCAAACAGAATAAAAAAGAAGAAGAAAAGAACAATGAATAGCAATTAATATCAAATCAGAATAATAATTATAACCTTCCAGTTTTTTTCGAACTGGAAGGTTTTTTATTTACTCTAATTTTAGTTTAAATATTTATAAATTATTTATTAAACAAATTACAGTTATCAATAATTCTTGACATCTTTAAAATACATTTGTTTTGAGATTATAATAAGATTATAAGGAATATGGAGATATATTTTGGAAAAATATTTAGTAACTAGTGCACTAACCTATGCAAATGGAAAACTACATATTGGTCACATTGCCGGTTCCTATTTAAATGCAGATATTTTTGTTAGATATCAGAAGTTAATTGGAAATGATGTGCTATATGTTGGTGGAACAGACGATTATGGAACACCTATCTCACTTAAAGCTGAAGAAGAGAATGTATCACCACAAGAAATTGCGGATAAATTTAATAGAAGTATGAGAGTTGATCTGGAAGGATTAAATATCCAATTGGATAACTTTTCAGGAACATCACATTCTGGTCATATAAAAAATTCGCAAGATTTCTTTACAAATCTGTATGATGCTGGATACATTATAAAAAAAGAGATTAAACAATTTTATGATAAAAAGCAGAAGCGTTTTTTATCGGATAGATATGTTGAGGGTATCTGTCCGTTTTGCAAATCTGAAGGAGCACGTGGAGATCAATGTGATAATTGTGGAAAATTGATTGATGCGATGGATCTGATCGAACCTAAAAGCAAACTTTCAGGTGAAGTTCCAATAATAAAAGAGACAACGCATTGGTATCTTGATCTTCCTAAATTTGAGAAAGAATTACGTAAATGGATTGAGTCAAAAACATATTGGAAAGATAATGTTAAGAACTTTGTTCTTGGTTGGCTGAATGAAGGTTTACAAGAAAGAGGAATTACTCGTGATCTAAATTGGGGAGTTCCAATTCCACTTGAAAACACTGAAGGAAAAGTACTTTATGTTTGGTTTGATGCACCGATCGGATATCTTTCTTCAAGCAAAGAATGGGCAGAAAAAATAGGTGATCCTGATAAATGGAAAGATTATTGGCTTGATGATAAAACAAAGATGATACACTTTTTGGGAAAAGATAACATCCCATTCCATACTATAATCTGGCCTGCAATGCTCTCAAAGCAGAAAGAGAATTTCGTGCTTCCTTTCGATGTACCGGCTAATGAATATCTGAATCTGGAAGGACAGAAAATGTCCACAAGCCGCAACTGGACTGTTTGGGTAGAAGATTATCTGAAGTATTTTGAGGGTGAGTATCTACGTTATGTGCTGGCTGCTAACGCACCGGAAACAAAAGACAGTGATTTCAGTTGGGAAGATTTCAGAATGCATATAAATTCAGAGCTGAATAACGTATTGGGCAATTTAGCAAATAGAACTTGTGTTTTTGCAAATAAGTATTTTGATGGAATTATCAAACGTCCAGAAGAGTTTTCCGAACTATCAAAGAATACCTTTACTGAAGTATATGAACTTGCTGATGAAGTTAGTAGATATTATTCTAATTATCAAGTTAGAAAAGCTACAAAGCAATTTATGGATATTGCCCGTATTGGTAATAAGTACTTTGATGAGACACAACCGTGGAAAGAAGTGAAGAATAATAAAGACAAATCTTCAGAAACTTTGTATGTTTGCCTGGAAATATTACGTGTACTTTCAATTGTTTCATCACCGGTTATACCTAAGAGCATGAAAATTCTTTATGAAATGATCGGTGTTGGGATACCAATTGCATGGGATAAAGTTACAAAAAAATCATCCGAATATAATATTAATAATTTAGAAAGATTATTCAGGAAGATAGAAGAAAAGGAAGTTGAAGAGCAACTTGAGATCCTTGAAAAAAGACAAAAAGAGAATGTAAAGGAAGGAAGTGAAATTTCCTGAGAAGTAATTAAATAACCTGTAGTATCATGTGATTTACAGGAATGGAGGTAAAGATCGCAAAACAACAAAATTCTAAGAAAAGCGTGACTGGGTCATTTCTTACAAAAAAGAATGCACCTTTAGAAATAATTCTGATCATAATTATAACAATAATTGTGTTTGTTCTATTAAAAGTTTTTCATGTATCAGATCACATGATGGGATCATATGGTTTTTTTAATTATAAACTTGTTATTGAGCTTCTTATAATCTTCTTTGTAACAACTGTAGGATTAATTATTTTCACCAATAGAAGATTTAAGGAGTATAAAGAAGATCTTGATGAATGGATGGATCTTGATTTTAAACTACATCAATATGAAAAGAAATTTGAGAATATTGTTTATAATGTTCCTGGTATCGCAATTTATAGTGTTGGTAAAGATCATAGTATAACTTACTGGAATCGTGCCTGTGAGAAAATGTTTGGATTTAAGAATAATAAAGCTATTGGTAGAAAGATCGAAGATTTAATTGTTCCAAACTCAAATTTTGAGAAATTTAAAAAAAATATTGATAGATATTATGAAAGCAATATTGAAATTCGCCCAGGTGAAACTGAATATCTCCATAAAAATAAAAATATATTAAATGTGATGACAAGTTTTCACAAACATGAAAATGTCTTTGGATATCAGGAGTTATATAATTTATCTGTTGATATGACCGAACTTAAAAAAACCAAAAAAGAACTAAAAAAATCAAATACAAAATTGCATACATTGGCTAGAACCGACTCTCTTACTCAGCTTCCGAATCGACGTGCAATTTTAGAAAAACTTGATTATGAAAAACTGAAATTTGAACGCTCGAAGGAAGTTTTCACAATTGCAATGATCGATCTGGATAACTTTAAAGACATCAATGACAAATACGGACATGAGTGCGGTGATTTTGTTTTAAAGCAAATTTCCAATTTAATGCTTGATCTTGTTAGAAAGCAAGATGTTGTGGGACGTTATGGTGGCGAAGAATTCATTTTGCTCCTTCCTCAAACAAATGCAAAAGGTGCTTTACATGTAACAAAACTAATTCTTCAGCAAATTGCAAAATTTCCAATCACATATAAAGATGAAGAAATATCATTAACTGCTACAATAGGTGTTAGTGATTATAAGAATGAAGAAATGACAATTAGTGATCTTATTAAAAATGCTGATAAAGCAATGTATAAAGGAAAATCTCAAGGCAAGAACAAGGTTGTAGTTTTAAAATAAGCTAAAGGAAACAATATGGCTATATTAAAAAAAGAATTGGGATTATTATCTGTATTCAGCATTGCAGCCGGAGCAATGATCAGTTCAGGGTTATTTATTTTACCTGGTTTGGCTTATTTCAAATCGGGACCTGCTGTAATACTGGCATATCTTCTGGCCGGAATTCTGGTTCTCCCATCTATGTTCAGTAAAGCTGAACTGGCAACAGCAATGCCCAAATCTGGCGGAACTTATTTTTTTATCAATCGCAGTATGGGCGGAGGTTTTGGAACGATTGCAGGTATTTCTGCCTGGTTTTCAATAGCTTTTAAAAGTGCTTTTGCTTTAGTTGGAATCGGTGCTTTTGCCTCGATCATCTACCCCGATATCACTATTTTCCAAATAAAACTGATTGCAGTTGTTTTCTGTGTATTTTTTACAATAATAAATCTTAAAAGCACTAAACATGCCGGACGTTTGCAAGTTTTTATGGTGATAGGTCTTCTGGTATTACTTTTATATTATGTGATCAAAGGAATCCCTCACGTAGATAATCGTCATTTTGATGACTTTATGATAGGTGATCTTAAAACACTTTTTATGACTTCAGGACTGATCTTTGTATCATATGGAGGATTGACAAAGATCGCCAGTGTTGCCGAAGAAGTAAAAAATCCATCGCGTAATATACCACTTGGAATGATTTCAGCATTTACAATCGTGACAATTGCTTATGTTGTAGTTGTTTTTGTAACGGTAGGTACATTGGGAGATAAACTCCTGTTACCGGCTCCCAAACTTTATAGTCTTACACCAATCAGTGACGGAGCTGCAATATTTGCAGGAAAACCAGGAATGTATCTGTTATCGATAGCTGCGTTATTGGCATTCTTTTCTACAGCAAATGCCGGTATCATGGCAGCATCAAGGAACCCAATGGCAATGAGCCAGGATAAACTTCTTCCTTCATTTTTTGGAAAGGTGAACAAAAAACACCAGACTCCGGTTAACGCAATATTGTTTACCAGTGGCTTCATGATTTTAGTGATTTTTCTACCTTTGGAAACACTTGTTAAAACAGCTTCCACCATGATGTTATTGCTTTTTATCTTTGTAAATATATCAGTAATAATTATGCGTGAAAGCGGTATTCAAAATTACCGACCTAAATTTAAAAGTCCGCTGTATCCCTGGTTACAAATTCTTGCTGTTCTGGCATATACATTCCTGATCATTGAGATGGGTGTAATGCCGCTTATCTTGACTTTTGTATTAATTATTACGGGATTGGCAATGTATTGGTTTTATGGACGTATCCGCTCAAATAAAGAATCCGCACTATTCCAACTTGTAAAGCGGATCAAAGCCAAAGATCTTGTAACAACATCATTAGAAACAGAATTGAAAGAAATAATTAGGGAACGTGATAATATTACAAAAGATAGATTTGATGAATTGATCGAAAGGGCTGTTATTTTAGATATTGATAAGGCTATTTCTAAGGAAGAGTTTTTCCATATAATTGCAGATAAAGTTTGTGTGAATATTAATAAAAGCAGTGATTATTTCTATGAAAAACTACTTGAGCGTGAAGCTGAAAGTTCTACGGTTCTCACAGATTCTCTCGCTATTCCTCACATTATTATCGAAGGAGAAAGGAAATTCAATATCCTGCTGGCAAGATGCAAAGAAGGAATTTACTTTAATGATGAAGCACAAAAAGTTAATACTGTATTTGTGATAACAGGTACACGTGATGAACGCAATTTTCATCTACAAGCATTAGCTGCAATAGCTCAGATCGTGCAGAATTCTAATTTTGAAAAGAAATGGCTGAAAGCCAAGAATATTGAAGCTCTACGCGATATTGTGTTATTAGGTGATAGAAGAAGAAAGATATAGAAAATAAATATCCAATGCCAGAGAAGTCGTTTGCTAACGCAAGCCGACTTTTACAACACGGAATATCGAATGATGAAGCTAATATAGATAAGATAGGTAAAAATTATAATGAACATATATATAGAAACATATGGCTGTCAGATGAATGTAGCTGATAGCGAACTTGTAAGATCGATCCTGAAAAGTGATCAATTCTCTGTAGTTGAAGATATTGCAGAAGCAGATGTAATAATCTTTAATACTTGCTCTGTGCGGCAGCATGCAGAAGATCGTGTGCTTGGACGTATAAGTAATGAGATGAGTCGCAAAAAGCAGAAGAAGAATTTAAAGATCGGTGTAATTGGCTGTATGGCTCAGCGTCTTGATGCAAAACTTAATGAAATGAATTCTAACATTGATTTCGTTGTTGGTGTAGATCAATATAAAAAGCTGCCGGAGATTATAACTGATCTCTTTGATGAAGCTGACTTCAAATGTAATACAATTGTAAATGATGATGAAATTTATAAAGATATTTATCCGATCCATACCGGAAAATTTAACGCTTTTGTAACAATCATGCGTGGATGTAATAATTTCTGTTCTTATTGTATTGTTCCGTACACACGCGGTAGAGAGCGGAGCAGACCAACTAAAGACATCATTAATGAAATTACAAAGATAGGGGAGAAGGGCTTTGAAGACGTTACTCTTCTTGGTCAGAATGTTAATTCCTATAACTACGAAAATGTGAATTTTGCCGAACTTTTACGAAAAGTAAATAAAATTGAAACTATTAAACGTATCAGGTTTGTAACATCTCATCCTAAAGACCTTTCAGATGAGGTTATACAAGTTATGGCTGAATCTGATAAAGTATGTGAACATTTGCATCTCGCTATGCAAAGCGGGGATGATGAGATACTATCTAAAATGAATCGTGGATACACTTCTCAGCATTTTTATCATATTACACAAAAGTTAAGAAAGGCAATGCCTAATATAGCAATAACTACCGATATTATAGCAGGATTCCCAGGTGAGACGGACGAACAATTCCAACGAACTTATGATCTTATGAAGAAAATCCAATTCGATTATGCTTTCACTTTTAAATACTCTCCTCGTTCAGGAACAAAATCTGCTGAATACTCTGAACAAGTGCCGGAAGAAATTCGTTTAGAAAGATTGCAAAAGCTTATCGAGCTGCAACAAGATATTACTACACTTAAATATAAAGAGCAAATTGGGAAAATGAAAGAGATCTATGTTGAGCAAGTAAGTAAAAAGTCTGATAAAGAAATGGCAGGAAAAAGCAGGGATTTCAAAATAACAGTTTTTCCAGGTGACAGATCTTTAATTGGTAAGTTCGCAAAAGTAAAAATAACCGATGCAGTAGGTTGGACACTGAGAGGTGAACTCATTAATTGAATATGTTTGAATATATAATGTAACAGTTATACCATGAAACAGCTTTAATTAATAAGCCAAATCAATTGTTTGCTCATTTCTTTCAATTTGAAGGTAAATTGACTTAAGATTAATTCTTTCGGGCCTTAGAAACGATATTTGGAGATATTCACTTATTTATTGCAAAATCATACCAATATTTAGATTTTTTTTCTTTTTCTAAAACTAATTCTACCTAAATTGTGCGAATCTCGTTCCCAAAGCCCACTTTGGGAACGCAATAAAAGGCAATATCTCACTTTTGCTCAACAACCAGATAAGTGAAACTGGGTTTCAAATATTGGTCATTCCCAATCAGGGAATTAGGAACAAGATCGATTTACAATCATTCCATTTAAGTTCTAATATATCAGAAATCAATTTTAAAGAACGTAAAATTAGAGTAATCTTGTATAATAGAAAAATATATTAAAGAAGGGAGAGAGGCTAATTTCAAAATAGAGGTGACAAAAAAGTGAGATTCATAACCTGTGATAATATATATTATGTAAACATAGAAGGACCGGCATATCCTGTTGAGTTATAAAGAGATATACCTACAAGCCTTAATAAGTATATTTTGTTATTGTTTTACTTGAAGGTTAATATATGTTTGCCCTCTATTTTCATAATGCTTATCTATCTTTTTTTAGTTTTCATCATTTTTTTCTTAAGCTTCAAAATTTAGCTTCAGACGAATAAAAATGAAAAAGTTAGGTAGAAACATATTTGAATGGAATTATTGCAGGATATTTGATATTTGGACGATTTATATCAAATATAAACTAATACTTTTAATTTCGGTTTTCAATACAAACCTTAAAGATAATTGACACAATACAATTACTTTTTAAAATGAATATTATAAAATTTAGTGGAGTTAATATGAAAAGTATGACCGGATATGGCAGAGCAAAATACATAGATGAGAATATCGACCTGGAAATTGAAATAAGGTCGGTAAACAGCCGCTTCCTGGATCTTCGCATTAAGCAGCCTTATCATCTTTCATTCATGGAAACTGCAATATCTAAACAGGTAAATAAGATGATAATTCGCGGAAAAGTTGATATAAATATTAATCTCAATTTACTCAAAGCACCGGATATGGAACTTAATGAAGAGATGGTTAAAGCTTATTGGGAAGTATATAATAAAGCTAAAAAGATGGTAAACACCGATGCGCATCTCCCCTTTGCCAAATTACTTTCCGAGAAAGATATTATAAGAATTGGAAAAACAAAAATTGATGAAGATAATATGAGCAAGATCGTCATGACGACTCTAAATGAAGCCATAACTGCACATCAGAAAATGGCATTAAATGAGGGTGATTCCATGAAAGAATATTGCTTAAGTTCTTTATCCACAATGAGTTCCTCCTTGAATAAAATAGAAGATGAGTTTCCCAAATACAAAAATGAGATATATGCAAAATTAAAAGATAATATTGAGGAATTGCTGGGTGCATTCATTAAGGAAGAAGATCATAAAAAGCTTTTGCTGGAAACGGCGATATATGTTGAAAAGGCTGATATTACAGAAGAGATCGTGAGATTAAATAATCATATTGATAAGTTTTCTACTTTATTGGAAGAAAAAACTGAACTTGGTAAAAAATTGAATTTTGTACTTCAGGAAATGCACAGAGAGATAAATACGATTGGCTCTAAATTCAATTCTACAAAGGTTTTCGATGATACTATCCTCATTAAAGAAGAAATTGAAAAATGTAGGGAGATAATACAAAATGTCAGATAATGAACCAAAATTAAAATGGGTTTCGTATCCATTCAAAGATTTTCCATTAAGCTCTGCCCTACTTATCGCCTTCTTGATCGTTATAAG
>JAYEKK010000134.1:0-3257 GCA_034660955.1 Candidatus Cloacimonadota bacterium
GCACCATTCCGTGTTTGAAATCTTTTTGTTTGAAGCCAACTAGATTGAACGAAGCTCGATCTCCCGCACTAACCTGGCTTACTTCTTTGCCATGATGCTCCAATCTTCTTATCCTCAATTCTTTTTCATTTGGGAGAAGAAATACAGGTTCATTCTTAGAAATTGTCCCGGAAATTATTGATCCATTCACAATTGTACCAAAGCCTTCCTGAGTGAAAATACGATCGATGTACATGCGAAAAAGACCTTCTATTTTTCTCTGCGGAATTGGATCAATCAGAGTGGATATTTCATTTATAAGTTCGTTAATTCCTTGCTTTGTTTGGGAAGAGACTTGAATTATAGAAGCATCATTTAAAAATGAATCTTTTACAAAATCCATCACCTCTTCGGTAGCAAGTTCTATTAGTTCCTCATCTACCAGATCTATTTTATTTAGAACGATTATTCCGTTTGTAATGCCAAGGGTTTTCATAATTTCAAGATGTTCTTTTGTCTGCGGCATTATGCCTTCATCTGCAGCGATTACAAGAAGCACAAAATCTATTCCGCAGGCTCCGGCTACCATCGTTTTAATAAAATCTGCATGTCCGGGTACATCCACGATGCCTACACTATTTCCGTTTGGAAGATCAATATGAGAAAATCCCAGATTTATTGTGATTCCACGTTCTTTTTCTTGTTTGTGTGTATCGCAATCGTAACCTGTGAGTGCTTTAATCAGTGTTGTTTTGCCGTGATCAACATGTCCGGCAGTTCCCATTATCAAGTGTTTTGTATCCATTATTCCTTCTCTTATTAATTCTCTGATTTTAAAATCTGGATTAATTGTTTTTCGTCAAGAACACATTAATTAATTCTAATTAGTGATCAAAAAAAATCTTTACATAAAGAAAAGCACCAAATTCTTTGTTTCAAGTTAGAGAGAGGACGGAACTGGTGTTCCAACTGGTCTTCAAAACCAGTAATAGGCAGCTAAAACTGTCCACGGCAGGTTCGATTCCTGCCCTCTCGGCCATTTAAAAAACCTTTAGCAACGAACCTGTCTTCGCTAAAGCTACGCCAAGGCAGGCAAAAACGAACAAAAACACTAACAGAAAAAAATACTGTCATTCTGACGTTTCTTTCACGCTGTTCTCAGGAAGAATCTCTGCTTTAAACAAGAAGTAAAGCTAAAATCAAAACATTAGTTCCTTCGTAAGTAAAGCTAATAGACACCTCAGGATGACAAAATACCTAATTTTGTAAAAATAATATCTATATCAAAAATGTGACAAAACAAAATTGACAAATTCCTGTACTCCTATTTTTTGTTTAATTAGAAATTTAGGATGGGAATATGAATAAATTGATCTTTTTCTTATTTTTGTTGTTAGTAATATCTTCTTGTGCAGATAACTATCCAGCTTTTGATGCAAACAACGCGTTTGTTCACCTGGAGAAGCAGTGTGATCTTGGTGCAAGATATCCCGGTTCCGATGGTATTGAACTTTGTAGAGATTATATAATTAATGAATTAACCAAATATAATGCAAAAATTGAATTGCAAAAATTTAGCGTAGTTATTGATGAAGAGGAAATTGATGGAGTAAATATTATCGCAAGCTTCTATCCTCAAATGAGCCGTCGTATTCTTCTGGGTGCTCATTATGATACCAGACCATGGGCAGATAAAGAAGAAGATATAGCCCTTCATAATACTCCAATTCTTGGTGCTAACGATGCAGCAAGCGGTGTTGCAGTTTTACTTGAGTTGGCAGAAATAGTTTCTGCAAAACAACCACAACAGTTTGGAATTGATATGGTCTTTTTTGATCTGGAAGATATGGGAGCTTACGGAGAAAATGAAACATGGTGTTTAGGCTCTTCTTACTTTGCAGATAATTATACAAAACCAAAACCGGAAAAAGCAATTGTGATCGATATGATCGGTGATGCAGATCTTTCTATTAATATGGAATATTTTTCGTATCATAATTCGCCTAATCTGGTTAAAGAAGTTTGGGAGATTGCAGAGCAACTTGGGTTTAATGAATTCAAGTCCAGAATAACAAACCGTATCTATGATGACCATTATCCGCTTATTGTTGCCGGCTTTAATGCAATAGATATTATTGATTTCGAATATCCCCCCTGGCATACTTTGCAAGATACTCCAGACAAATGTTCTCCTCATTCTCTTGGAATTGTAGGGCAAACTATGGTTAATTTGATCTATCAGGAAAAATGAAAAAACTGAATAATATTCTTACCTCCAATGAGCAGAAACTTCTGCTTTTTATAGTTTTCTTTGCCTTTGCCGGTTTGGTGATGAAGTATACAGGGCTTACTGCTGAAGATGTAAATTTAGCCGATAGCCTGAATTTCCAACAAGATCATCAACTGCAATACGATTTACAAAATATTACAAAAGAAGAACTTATTACAATTCCCGGAATTGGAGAAAAAAAAGCAGCAGACATTCTGCGATACAAAGAAGATAATGGCTTCCAAACCAAAACTGATTTAATGAAGGTTAAAGGTATTGGTAAAAAAACCTACGAAAAGATCGAGAAATACTTTATTGATCTAGCATTTGAGGATTCTACAACAACAATTATACCAGTTAGACAAGAGATAAATCACATTCCAAATAGAATAAATATTAACACTGCAGATAAAAACGAATTGACAAAAATTACAGGTATTGGTCCTTCAAAAGCAGAGAAGATTATTATATTTAGAGAGAAGAAAGGTAGATTTAAAAAGAAAGAAGATCTCCTGCAGATCAAAGGGATTGGCCAGAAGACATTGGAGAAAATGAACGATCAAATAACACTGGGAGAATAATTATGAAGGATAAAGCAACACCAACCATTACCTTAGCAGAATTATATGAAAATCAGAATCAGTATATTGATGCTTTGGTGATCTATAAGAATCTGTATAAGGAGAATCCAACGGAAAAATTAAAAAATAAAATTGATGAATTAAAAGATAAAATATTCAAAGAGAATACTTTGGAATATTCTACGCTTATAGACAAAATTTTTACAGAAGAAGAAAAAAGAATTTTTCACATTCTACCTCACGAACAATACAAAACATATATCGAATCAAAAGCTGAAATAAAGTTTGAAGAGACATATCCGGAAGAGTTGACTAAAGAAAAAAAAGAAGAGATTGCTCCTGATGAAGCAGAAGAGCCTGAGATCGAAGAAAAAACTCCGGATATCGATAATACATTAGAATCCGAAACAGAAATTAAAGAAGAAGAA
>JAYEKK010000135.1:0-3239 GCA_034660955.1 Candidatus Cloacimonadota bacterium
GCTGAGGGGCTTTTTAATTTATTAAATCATTAATCATTTAGCCCAGACCTTTTCTGGTATGGGCAACTTTTCTCTTTTATGAAATAACTGTTAGCTAATTAGCAGTTAGACATTAGCCCTTCAGTGAAAGCTGAGGGGCTTTTTAATTTATCAAATCATTAATTATTTAGCCCAGACCTTTTCTGGTATGGGCAACTTTTCTCTTTTGTGAAATAACTGTTAGCTAATTAGCAGTTAGACATTAGTCCTTCAGTGAAAGCTGAGGGCTTTTTAATTTATCAAATCATTAATTATTTAGCCCAGCTCTTTTCTGGTATGGGCAACTTTTCTCTTTTGTGAAATAGCTGTTAGTTAATTAGCAGTTAGACATTAGCCCTTCAGTGAAAGCTGAGGGGCTTTTTAATTTATCAAATCATTAATTATTTAGCCCAGCCCTTTTCTGGTATGGGCAACTTTTCTCTTTTATGAAATAGCTGTTAGTTAATTAGCAGTTAGACATTAGCCCTTCAGTGAAAGCTGAGGGGCTTTTTAATATATTAAGAGTCACGGGAGCACATAGATTGTTATGCATTTTCTCAACCTGTATAAAAATGCATAAGCAATTTTAGAAACTCTTTCAATAGTACTATTTTCCAATAATAGTGTTCATGATCTAGAGAACATTAGTAATAGATATTATATACTTATAATACACCCGATCATATATAATAAATTATCATTAGAGGAACAATATTTCATTAATTAAATAGGATAGTGTAGGTAACAGGATAAATTTATAAAATATACAAGTATTTATGAATGAATAAAAAAAAGTGATGCCGATTTTTCGGCATCACTTTTTATGAGTTACGAATTTATTTACGGAATATCATTTAATATTTGTGTCATCATAGTTTTAACTTGTTCCGGTTCCATAAAGGTAAGAGGGAAACCGAATATATAACAAGAATTATTTGTTGTTACATATTTTAATCCTACAGGTTTTTCGTTATATTCATCAAACTCTTCCTGTGTAGGGTCGTATGAACCTGTACCAACATCTCTACAACCAAAACTATATATCACTTCAGAGTTATGCTCAAGGAAAAAAGCTACCGGTTGAAGACCTTCAACCATATTTACTACATTGTTAAAAGGATTTGGCAACAGCAGATCAATATCATTATAACCTTCTTGCCCTATAGCGCTAACGAAGAATGGGTTGTTGAGGTATTGTACACCTGCAGGTATTCGACCAATTGCATCTATATTATCCATGGGAATGCCAAAATATTCATCTAAGATATTAATGCCATTTTCAGAGCATTTCAGCTGTATTGTTTTGAGAGTGGCTCCGCCACTTAATATCAAGTTACCACCTTGAACCAGGTAAATTTTTAATGCTTCAAATTCCTTCCAAAAATCGAATTCTAATTTACCATTATCTGAATGATAAATTACTACTTTATACTGCTGTAGATCAGATGGTGCAATAATAGATTTTCCATAATGAAGTCCATCCATTGTAGATGAAACCATATCTAAATTCAACTCTTGTCTATTAATGGAATCATTTTCTGTTACATAATCTGAAATTATGTATTTGTAAAAAGAATCAGTATATTCTCCAGGAAATTCATTATTTGCAACAATATCATCATCAATGATCATTACGCCGGCTTTATCTTCCTTAGGAACAGGTGCTACTATTGTATATGTGAATTCATGAGGTGTTATATCTACTGCACCCTGCAGGTCAATAGCTCGAACTTCAAAAGTATGTTCTCCATACATGTCGTCAAGTGAACCACCAAAGCTTGTTAGCGTTACGGTAGTTGACTTGCCGATAGGATCATTGACAGCAACACGAAGCCATTCTTTACCGTCATCATCAACTTGAAGATTAACACCTTCTGCCGGGATAGGAGGATAGTAGTATGGCTCTCCATCAAGCCTAAGATCATAACCAATGATTTCGCAATGATAAGGTTGATCCGTTATCTCATCAAGTGTTACTTCTTCCCTTGATTCTTGAGGATTATCATTCTCAAATTCACCATGATATCCCCATCTCATATAAGTTTTAAAGTCATTACTGCCAATTGCACTGTATTTACTTTCGGAATTATACCAGAATGCTGTGGCATGATGAGCCCCATCAGATGTTTGTACTGATGGTAAAATATCAGAGATCGCATCATCAAGATAGGTAGCAAAATGATCTGTTCCAAGTGAATAAATTCCATTTGCTGCGCCGTTGCCATCACCGTAATAAATTACTGTACCTGGATAAAATCCTTCTTTAACAATAAAAGATATTTCTATTTCATCTGACTCGATAAGTGCAGTATCTATAGCTTTCACAATAAGGAAAGTTGAGTCTTGAGGAACATCATCTATAAGATTGTTAGGAATAAGCGGGTTGCCATTTAAACCACTATGAAGAGATAATGTGACATCATCAAATCCTAATGTGGACAACCATTCATCATTATAACCACTATCAGGAATAACAACACCATCAAGATCACGTCTTTCAAGTTTATATTTATAGTAATAGGCATCATCACCAACAACTGGATCCTCATCACTCATCGCAAACTCAAAAACTATAGCAGTACTAATGGTTTCTCCATTAATATTTGATATTATCATAGCACCAGGCGTGTTAGAATGAGCTTGGAAATATTTAGAGGCTGCTTCACTTTCGCTTAAAACATTATCTCTACACTTAACTTCAAAGATACTAATTACATTTGCACTGTCTCCATTTGCATCAGCAGCAGGAAAATTAATTGTAGCATAAGTTTTGTCCATCCATATTGTAGTTTCGTCAGATATATTTAATGGGATGGTTAGATCAGCATTAGAAGTGTAGAATTTAACCCATCCATCTTCCGTAATTGCATCATATCCGGGAGTTGCAATAGGATCTCCATCTTCATTTAGTACTCTAAATGCATATCCTTCAACTACCCCATCTTCATCAGTACCACTCCATTGTATAGTTTGCTGAAATAATAGAGATTCTGTTATTAAGGTATCACTTTCAACACCAAAATAATTTGTTATTGTAATATAGGGCTGTAAATTTGCGTTTAATGTCCCCCTTCTAGTATCACAAGATGTTAATACCATAAACACTACGACAGCAACAATTATAAAATATATTGCATTTTTCTTTATAAACATTTCTTCCTCCTCTATATTTGTTACTTTTTAATATTATACTTTTTTTAGTCAATATAATTATTATTTTC
>JAYEKK010000136.1:0-3237 GCA_034660955.1 Candidatus Cloacimonadota bacterium
TGTTGCACTTATTCTATTCCTATGGTACACTTTAAATTCTTTATTTCTGAGAGAAGTTATATTATGACAAAAAAGAATATAATAAATCATTTAATTGTTTTGAGCTGTTTTTTTGTAAGCGTCCTTAGAATACAGGCAGCTTTTATTTAACTTTGGCACGCGTTTGCTGCCAATTATCCGGCAGCAGATTTTCCAGCTGGCTCATTTTGCAATCGTTTATCCGTTCCAGCACATCTGTCAAATATTCCCATGTATTGATCTTTAGCTTTCGGCAGGTCGCGCAAAAGCTCATTAGCACCGCTGCTGTATGCCCGCCGTTCTCACTACCCACAAATAACCAGTTTTTTCTTCCTAATGCCACTGGCCTAATCGATTGTTCTACCTGATTATTATCTATTGGCAATCGTCCATCAGTGGTGTAGAGAATCAGCGATTCCCATTGCCGCAATGTGTAATTAATTCCTTCTCCCAGTGCTGATCGAGGCAATGCCGTTTGCCGCTGTTCCCGCAGCTTTGCTTTGATTTTATCCAGGACTTTCACCGACTGTTTCTGTCTGGCGGACAAACGTTCTGCCGCGCTGCTGTGCTTACGCGCTTTCTCTATCCGATATAACTGCGCAATCAACACCAATATCTCTGTTGCTTGCCTGGGGGAGCTTTCCTGTGCTTTGATAAAATACCGTCTTGCATGCGCCCAGCATCCAGAATGCAGTATCTTTCCGCTGTCAAATAATCGCCCATATCCCGCGTAAGCATCGGCTACTAAATATCCCCGGTAATGTTCAAAAAAATCTTCCGGCCCGTCCCGGCTGCGTCCTCGCGTAAAGTTGTACAAAATATACTGCTGTTTCTCGCCACCAACGCTGCACCATAACCGTGCTTTACGCGTCTTACCATTACCCGGCTCAAGCATTTCTACCGGGGTATCATCATTGAGTACAATATCATAGGAAAGTATTCGCTCTTTTATTAACCTGTAAAGCGGTTTTAATACATACGCGCATTTAGCCATCCAGCCGCTCATTGTCATCCTGTTCAGCCCAACGCCCATGCGTTCAAACCGTATTTGCTGCCGATATAACGGATTGTGATGTTCGAATTTTTCTACTATAATATGCGACAGTAAATTGCTTTCAGCTTCGCATCGTCCCAGAGGGCCTACCGGCGCCTCAACTTGCTTAACCCCGCCGCCTTCGCAGGCTTTATTCTTGCAGGCGTACTTTGGCCTAATATAGCAATTAACCTTTAGCTGCGATGGTTGGTATCCCAGCAGCTCGGTCTTATCTTCGCCGATACGCGACATCTCTTGCCGGCAACATGAACAAATTTTGTCTTCTTCGGCAATATCTAATTCATGATTAATCCGCTCAAGATGTTCCGGTAATTCCAGCTTCTTACGCCGGCTTCGAGTATGTTCTTTAACCTGCGTTTCTATTTCGGATTTTTCCTTTTGTGATTCAATAGTCTTATCCGGAATTTGATGTTGCGCTTCCAGCAGGATGGTATCTAATAAAAGTTGGTTCGGATCCAGCTTTTCACTTTTACGCCCATATAGGCGTTTGAGTAATTCATTCAGCTGTGATTGCAACCGGCTAACCCGCGCGTCTCGCTGCATAAGAAGGTTCGTTAATTCTGTGTTCTGTTCGCGGCTATCCTTGAGTTCTTCACTTAACTTATCAATTCGATTTAATAAAACAGTTTGCTCTTTCATACTCTCTATTATACCAAATCGCGTTTTTTCAAAGATCGCTCAATTGCCTGCAGCCGGCAAATCATACCACAAGCAAAGCCCCCTCGCGTAAAACTTTTTTTCCAAGCTCTTTTGCTTTGATAGTAAACTCATATCGCCTGAAAACAAACATCCCTTAACAGTTGTGAAAAATAATGCTTGACACGCCTTGTTTGGCACGTGAAATTTACGACAATTTTATCACAATTTTGTCGCTGTTGCCGGCCGTTGATACCTTGGCAGTCGCTTGATCCCGCTCACTCGCACGCCCTCCAAAACATGCATTAGTTCCAATCGCGCGAGTTCGCTGTGTTCTCCTCGCGGTAATGGAAACCGTCCTCGCTCAAGCCGCTTCTGCCATAACGCGTAACCATCATTATCCCAGTACAGTGCTTTGAGCATTGTTCTGCGCCGGTTAATGAATACGAATAAATCTCCGCTCAGCGGATCCTGTTCCAACTGTTCTCGCACCATGCCGGATAACAGGTCAAAGGATCGCCGCAGATCACATGACTGCCGGTATAAAAATATCCTTCTCCAGGCTTGCCTTATCAGCATCCGGCCAGACTCCGCGCCACGGTTATACCCAACTCTATACTCGACGCTTCCACCCGATAACCGTTTGGCGTCGTGATAATCAGGCCCGGCTGAGGCCTACTCTTATCAACTCGCACAAACCCTGCTTGTTTGCTCTTTCGCAGCCTTTTGCGCCACAGGTAGAAACCTCCTTCTTTCACCCCAGCTCTCTTACAATATTTTGCTATACTCTCTCTGCTGTCTGCCTGCGCCTCAATATGCTTTTGCCACTGTTCCTTTCCGATCTGTTGATACTTTCTTCGCTCCATAGCACACCCCCTTTGTTTGAGTTTGCACTATGGTAACACTTCTTGTGGCTCGGGGGAAGATGGGGTTCTAAGGACGCTTACTTTTTAGGTGTATACACAATCTGGAAACGTTGTGATAAACGAAACGCACTTATGGATAACAAAGAAGAATTATGGGTATTGAGATCAGCCTGAACTAAGATCATTTTCTTTGCCTTCGGATATTTCTTTTTTACCCTTTTCATAAAGAAAGCATCATCTTTTATGAATTCCACATTAAACGTGAAAGAACTTTATTTTTTTATATCTTCCGGCCAGGTCCGATAGCTAGAAGACACCATCCCCACTACTCTTTTAAATAGTTTCATAAATGATTCAGGATTTTGATAGCCAACTTTATAAGCGATTTGGCTTACCGTAAGATTAGTTTCCCGCAAGAGCCGCTTAGCCATTTTAATTCTTAGTTCTTTCTTAAGCTCCATGAACCCTTTGCCGGTTTTTTCTTTAAGTTTTCGGCTAATATATTTTGTACTTAAAAATATCTCCTTAGCCACATCATCCAAATTTATATTTTTGTTGTAGTTTCTGTTTATAAATTTCTGGGCCTGTTCAAATTTACCTTGCTTTGTATTGTTTATATCCGAGGTAAAATCACTTTTTTTATCTAATAACCGTTCGAAAATC
>JAYEKK010000137.1:0-13299 GCA_034660955.1 Candidatus Cloacimonadota bacterium
GGAATTTATCGAAAGAGAAAAAGAATCTCATAAACATTAGGAGGAACATTGAAAATCGACAGAATTGAATTACTAAAAAAACTGACTCTTGAATCAGGGATTTCCGGTAGTGAAAATAAAATTGCAAAAATAATGAAAAATGAATTAAGTGGATATTCATCTTATAACAAAGACAATATGGGTTCAGTAAGTTTTGAGTATAAAGGAAGCAGTGAAAAACCAAAGATCATGTTTGTGGCACATATGGATGAGATCGGATTTATAGTTGCTGATATATTAACCTCAGGGTTTATCAAGCTTCAAAATATCGGTGGTTGGAATCCAAATACACTTCTCTCGTCTCCAGTGGAAATTATCAATTCTAAAGGAGAAAAATATCCCGGAATTATCGGTGCTGTTCCTGTTCATTTCCTAAAAAACAGACAAGATATTAAACCCGAAATTAATAATATGTTCGTGGATATCGGTGCAACTTCAAAAGAAGATGTAGAAAATAATTTTGGAATTCAACTGGGTGACCAGATCGTTCCTGTAACAAATTTCCATTATAATGAGAAGAATAGAAGAATGTTTTCTAAAGCATTTGATGACAGAGCTGGAATTGCAGCAGTTATCGAGATTGGTAAGATACTGGCAAAAAAGAAACATCCGAACACAATTTATTGTGTCGGCAGTGTTCAAGAAGAGGTTGGAACTCGCGGTGCGCAAACAATAGCAAATTATACTGATGCAGATATTTGCATAGTTATAGAAGGTGCTCCGGCAGACGATATTCCCGGGATTCCCTTTAATTCACAAACAGGAGTTGGCAAAGGTGCTCATGTCCGCTTGTTCGATCCCACAATGATCGTGAAAAGTGAATTAAAAGATTTTGTAATTGATTGTGCAAAGAATGATAATATTAAAATCCAATTAACTGTACGCAAAGGTGGTGGAACTGACGGTAGACAGCTTCATGTAGCAAACCGAGGCATTCCTGCCATTGTACTTGGTGTGCCGGTTCGTTACGCGCATAGTCATAACTGCATTTCTTCCATGGATGATTTTGATGAACTTATAAAATTACTTGAGAAAATTGTAGAAAAATTAGATGAGAAAAAATTAAGAGAGATATTGAAATAAAAGTTATTTGTTATCTTCACAATGGGTGGACTTAACTTCACGGGATCCGGCAGCTGCCGGAGACAGCGGAGTTAAGAACATGACCACCCTAAAGTTGCACCCCTACTTCGACATGCTCAGTACGGCGTCTCAAGAGGGGATTCTCTAAAAAATAATTGACAGAAATCACTTCAAAAATTTTATACATACCGAACGGTCGGTTTTTTAGTGGAGGCATTAATGAATTCAAAGGATAAGATAAGTTTAGCTGCCCTTAAAATTTTTTTGCAGAAAGGTTATGATGCAACTTCGATCAGTGATGTAGTTGCAGAATGCAAAATAACTAAAGGTGGTATCTATCACCACTTTAAAAATAAAGAAGAGCTATTTATTGAAGCAATAGATTATCTATTTGAAAGATTTGAAGAATTTGAAAGATCAATGTATTCAGAGTCAACAAATTTAAAACAGATTTTACAGACATATTTTGGATCACTTTCCCATATTTCAGAGATGCTTGGTATTATGACAGATTCAGAAAATATTGATGTAAATAATTTCTATATGCTCATGACAAATGCATTTATTAAATTTCCACAAATACGGAAAAAACATGGTGAATTACACTTGAAAAGCCAAGAGATTTTAGTTGAGATCATAAAAAATGCCCAACGGGAAGGACAAGTTAAAGACAATATAGATTGTGGAACAATGGGCTTCATGATAAACGCATTGGCCGAAGGTACGATGATGTATCACATTATGACGGATGGTATCGACCTGAAAGAGAAGGGCGAAAAAATATTTCAAAATCTCTGGAAAGGTATCTCAACCGAAAATGAAGTATAAAAAATATTAACGAGGTGAATATGAGAAAATTACTATTATTTTTGCTAACATTGTTTTTGATTTCTACAGTTAATTCTGCAGAGATCGATCTTGATGAAAGCATAAAGTTAGCTCAAGAAAATAACAAAGAAATACAAGCTGAAAAGTATTCATTGAAATCCGCTAATTGGGGAAAGTTTGATGCCTTTTCAAATTTTCTGCCGCGAGTTTCTTTCAATTCTGCAATTGTTCGCATCGATGATGACACTTATGACGAAGCTACGCAGATGATGCATATCCCTGTATTAGATATGATGGGAATGCCAACGGGAAGTTACATTCCATTCTCGGCAGCAGCGATGGGAAGCGAATTTTATAAAACTTCCTATTCAAATAATATCACGGTTCAGCAGCCGATATTTAATGGCGGGAAAATTATTCTGGGTTATCAACTATCAAATTTAGCAAAACAGCAAGCAGAAATTACACTGGAAAACAAAGAGTTAGATACTTCTTACGCTGTAGCTTCAACTTATTTTGGATATTTAAAGTTAAAAGATGTTCAAAAACTAACTCAAAAAAGTTTATCCTCTAGCTTTTCCCACTTAAAAAAAGTGGAGAAAAATTTTGAGGTTGGAACTGCAAAAAAATCTGATGTATTGCAATGGAAAGTAAAATTGAATAACGATAAAACATCAAACTTTGAAGTTGAAAATGGATTGGAAGAGATCTTATATTTCTGGAATTCTCTAATAGGAGTTGAAGATAACGTTCCAGCTGAGATTCAGTTAGAAAAATATGATACTGAAATTGATAGTTATGTTGGGATGAAGAAAACAGAGATCAAAACTGCAAGACGAGAATTTCTCAAAAAAGTAAAACTTTCAAGTCCCACATTAAATAGCATTAACTTGGCAAATAAGATGATGAAAAAGAGTTATTGGATGGCAAAAGGGAATTTTCTTCCTTCAGTTAATTTGCAATTCGATTATCAGATCGAGAGTGATGATGAATTTGACTTTTCGGGAGATGATAATTGGACTCTTGTCGCTGCAGTTTCAGTTCCATTATTTACAAGCGGTTCCAATTTCTCTAAAGTAAAACAGGCAAAATATGAACTACTTAAAACCCAAAAACAAACAGAATATGCCAAAGACAATTACTTAATTTCAGCAGAAAACGTTTTTAATAGATTGATCACAAATGCGCGGATTGTTCAAGATAATAAGTTATCTTTAGAATTTGCTAAAGAAAATCACAAGATAATAAATCAATTATTTGAGCAGGGGATGGTTACAAATAGCGAGCTGCTAGATGCAGAGACCATGCTATTTAGCAGCGAGATGAATCTTATCTCATCTTATTATAATTATCTTTTAACTAAATTTGAAATAAAAAAATATAAAGGCGAGATGGAGGAATAATGTACAGGAAGATATTTATACTCTTAGCACTGGCATTAATTATTTTAGTAGGATGTCAGGATAAAAAAGTTGTTGAAGAAGATAATGGATTTACCGGTAGACGTAATGTGAAAACTGTAACAGCAAAACGAGGTGAGATCAATGTATATTTAAAATACTCAGGAAAAGTTGAAGCCGAAACAGTTGCCAATGCAAGTCCTTCAATGTCTGGGAAGATCGAGAAGCTTTTTGTAAAAGAAGGCGACCGTGTAAAAGTTGGAGATCTATTGGTAAAACTTGATGAAACACAATTAGAGCAAACAAGAATTCAATTTGAAAATGCAGAGAAAAATTATTTACGAATGCAGAAACTTCTGGAAAGTGATGCAATTGATAAACAAACTTTTGATGAAGTGAAGGCAGGTTATAATGTTGTAAAATCTACCTACGAATTCATGCTGGATAATATCGAAATGAAAGCTCCGATTTCCGGAATTGTTACATATATTTATAAAAAGGAAGGAGAGAAATTTGATTCGATGATGGATCCTTTTCTTGTCCGCATTGTAAATTCAAGTAAATTCAAAGTTAAATTACAAGTTTCTGATAAAGATATAAACAAGCTGAAGAAAGGACAGAAAGCCATTGTTACAGTTGATAATTCTGATGAAGATTTTTATGGGTTTGTTTCGTATGTTTCCCCGGAAGCAGAAATGATGTCCGGCACTTTTCCAATTGAGATTTCCATTAATAACGATTCCAATTTGTTAAAACATAACCAATTTGCACGAATCGATTTAATTATTCAATCTTCTTCAAACACTATTATTATTCCCCAAGAAAGTGTTTTGAAATCGAGTTATGTTTTTGTCGCTGCAAGCGGAATTGCAGAAAAACGTGAAGTAAAATTAGGTGTTGGAAACGAAGAAGAGATCGAAATAAAAAGTGGTGTTGCCGAAGGAGAAGAAGTAATTGTTTCCGGGAATATTGGCTTGCAAGCCGGTGATAAAGTAAAATTAGGAATTAGGGATTAGGGATTGGAAAAATGCCCACGAAATACGCTAAAAGACGCTAAAGAAGAATTGAGGTTTAATTGTTTATTTTCGCATTTTTCGCGTGTTTAGCGATTGATCTTAGTATCGAGTCGTAAGTACGTAAGTCGACGACTCGAAATGGAATGCATAAATTGAAATATCGTTTCGACTCGTCGTGCCTTACAAGTCGAAACTTAGATTAAAATAAAAAACGGAGTATAATATGAAATTAGCAGAATTTTCGGTAAATAGAAGAATTACAGTACTCATGCTGACGATCCTAATCCTGATATTAGGTGGGATATCTTTTACTAAACTGGGATTAGAGATGTTTCCCGATATGGATTATCCGGTCATTTCCATAATCACACCATACAATGGCGCATCTTCTCAGGATGTGGAAGAGACGGTTACAAAAACACTGGAAACAGCAATTGCGTCCGTAAAAAATATTAAAAATTTGAAATCTGAAAGTATGGAAAATGCTTCTCTTATCATGGTTGAATTCAATTGGGGAACCAATCTTGATTTCGCAGCGCAAGACCTGCGTGACATGATCGATCAGGTGGCAGACTATCTTCCCGACGATGTCTCACGTCCTCTCGTTATGAAGTTCAACCTATCACAAATGCCGATCCTAATGTATGGAGTAACCGGACCTGAAGATACTTATCAACTCCGTAAAATACTGGATGATGACGTTGCATCTAAAATTAAACAATTACCCGGAGTTGCATCAGTGATGATAATGGGTGGAGATGAGCTGGAAAAACAGATCATCGTGGATATAGCAAAATTGGGACAATATAATATTTCCATCGATGAAGTTGTGCAGATAGTTGCGGCAGGAAATATTAATATGTCAGCCGGTTACATTCAAAAAAGGAAGGAAGATTTTCTGTTGCGGACAGTTGCTCAATACAAATCTATTGAAGAAATACAAAATCTTCCCATTAGAATAACAGATAAAGGTAACACAATATACTTAAAAGATATTGCCAGTGTAGAAGATGGTTATAAAGAGAAAAGATATTACATTAGAACCAATAAAAAGCCTACGGCAATGATGATGATTTCCAAGGAATCCGGTGCAAACACAATAACCGTAGCAAATGTTGTGAAAGATGAACTGATAAAAATTCAGAAAGATATGAAGATTGAAATAGATTTCAATGATATTATGGATATGAGTTTGCCCATCTCCAGAGTTACTGCAGGTGCAATGTCAAACCTGATCATCGGTGGAATTCTTGCTATTAGTATTATGTTCCTTTTCCTTAGGAATTGGCGACCCACTTTGGCAATTTCGCTGGCGATCCCAATATCTGTAATTGCTACAATGGTCGCGATTTATCTTGCTAAATTCTCTTTGAACATAATGACGCTTGGTGGTCTGGCACTGGGAGTTGGAATGCTGGTTGATAACTCGATTGTGGTTATCGAAAATATTTACCGGCACATGGAACTTGGTATGAAGAAAGTTGAAGCTGCCAAAGTCGGTGCTTCTGAAGTCGCTATGGCAATTACTGCTTCTACCCTGACTACAATTGCCGTATTTTTCCCAATGATATTTGCAGAAGGAATGACAGGAATTCTTGTTCGTGGCTTGGCGCTCACCGTTGCATTTTCACTTGCTGCATCTCTTTTTGTATCACTCACAATAGTTCCTGCAATTGCCTCAGTTTTATTTCGCAAGGCAGCAGATAGACCAGAACACGATGAATCTGAAAAAATGTTTGATGGTATTAAAAGAAGATATATTAAGATTCTGGATTGGGCTTTGAATCATAAATGGAAAACAATTCTTATTGTTGTTGTCCTCCTAATTCTTTCACTGATAGTTCCATTCACAGGAATGATAGGAACAGAATTTATGCCGACTCAGGACATTCCAATGATGGCTTTTCACGTACAAGCTCCGGTTGGAACTTCTCTCGATGAAACCGATGAAATTGTACGTCAGATAGAAGATGTATTTATGCAGGTGGAAGGAGTAAAACATGTGATGTCATTAGTTGGACCTATGTCAGACGCATCGGCTCAAGCAGATCCCACAAATCCGCAGGAAGTGAACGAAGCACAGGTTTATGCCAGATTATATCAACAGAAAGACAGAAATATTTCCTATGAAGAAATTCAAAAAAGAGTACGCGAACAGCTTCCCAAAATAGAGGGAGCTGATGTGAATTTTCTTTCAAGCGAGCAATTGATGGGTGGAGGGCAAGCACATCCAATTGAGATAAAAATATTTGGTAAAGATCTTGAAGTATTGAAGGAATTTGCCGGACGAATAGAGGAGACAATAAAAGAAGTAAAACACGTGAGTGATGTTGTGAATTCTGTGAAAGAAGGAAAACCGGAAGCTCATATAATCATCGATAAAGATAAAGCATTCAAATATGGATTAACAACCTATCAAATTGCATCTGCCATCAAAACAGCAACTATCGGAACACAAGCCGGAATATTTCGTAAAGCAGGTGAGGAGTTAGATATTCTGGTAAGATTGGATGAAGAAACGCGTAACAGTTTTGAAGATATTATGCATATTGCTATTATTTCTCCAATGGGATTTTCTATTCCGCTCAATCAGATAGCTCATATTGAATATGCAGAAGGACCACGTGTGATCAGCCATGAAAAACAAACCAGAAAGGTTACTGTCTCAGCTAATATTTCCGGAACAAAGGATATGGGTGGTGTTGTGGATGATGTGAGCACAAAGATCTCTGATATAGTAGATGATCTTCCTGCGGGATATTTTGTAAATATCGGTGGAGCTTATGAAGATATGCAGGAAGCGTTTAAAACACTTTCTCTGGCGTTGTTACTGGCAGTTGTGCTGGTTTATATCGTGATGGCTTCCCAATTTGAATCGTTGCGTCAACCATTCATCGTGATGTTCACAATTCCACTGGCTGTTATCGGTGTTATGTTCATATTGGGAATAACAGGTACCACACTTTCGGTTGTAAGTTTTGTGGGAGGTATAATCCTATCCGGTATTGTGGTGAATAACGGGATTGTACTTATTGATCATATGAACCAACTCAGGCTTAAAGGAATGGAAAAAAGAGATGCGATCATTCAGGCTGGTAAAGATAGATTACGTCCGGTGCTGATAACAGCAATTACTACAATGATGGGAATGTTGCCGATGGCATTGAGCACAAGTGAAGGATCTGAATTGAAATCTCCAATGGCTTTAACTGTGATTGGCGGACTTATCAGTGCAACTTTCCTCACACTTATTTTCTTACCGGTTGTTTACAGTATAATAGCCAAAAAGAAAGCTGGAATTGAAGAGTAGGGAGAAGACGGTTTAAGAGTTGAATGGTTTAGATGTTGAATTGGATGAACTTGTTGAATTGCAAAAAAAGCTCGCTTGCAAGACTTGACTTGAGAGCCGAAGGAACTTGAGCCGAGAATTGCTTCATAGAATTTGTTTTCGCCCCAAGCTTTGCATCGGGGCAAATCCAAAGCATTACTGTCATTCCTCCCGATAAATCAGGAATTGGGAATCTGAGATTCCCGTTTTTGCGAGGATGACGAGCTGGTGTAGCAGGTCGTATCATATTGATGCGACCGGAATATTACGGTTCAATCTACTCCGATAAATCGGAGAACCTGCAAAAATCTTAAAATTTCAAAGTTAATTGTTGTATCGGCTTATATGATCTGCGATGGCAATCGAGAATGCCGTATTTATCAAGAGCGGCAATATGTTCTTTGGTAGGATATCCTTTATTCTGCTTGAAATTATATTGTGGAAATTTTTCATGAAGCTCGTGCATGATTCTGTCACGTGTTACTTTTGCCAGAATCGATGCTGCTGCAATAGAAGCAATTTTTGCATCACCTTTTACAATCGCTTTAGAAAATCCAGTTAATTTTTTGGGAATTTTATTTCCATCAATTAAGCAAAGATCCGGTTTTACTTCAAGAGCTAGAACAGCTTCTTTCATTCCAAATAATGTGGCTTGCAGAATATTTATTTCATCAATTATTTTAGGTGAGATAATCTTTACTTCCCAGCAAATTGCTTCTTTGGTAATTATATTAAATAGTTCTTCGCGTTTTTTCTCACTTAGTTTTTTTGAGTCGTTTAATCCGGGAATTTTCTTTTTCAAATCAAGAATTACTGCAGCGGTTACAACCGGACCTGCAAGCGGACCGCGACCAGCTTCATCGACGCCTGCAATAGTTCCAATTTTTTTAAAATAGCGTAGTTCTGCTTTATACAAAGACATTACTTTTCCAAAACAAAGAATAATCGCGAAAAGTTAGATTCAAGTATTTTTGGGTTATGATCAATAAGATTTTCATCATGACCAATGCAGTAAATTCCCTTCAATTTAAATTCAGTGTTATTGATTCGCTTTAATAAATCACTAACTCTAAATATTTTTTGTTTATGTTCTTCATCATACCTGGTAAAGAGAAATCCTTTCTTTTTGAAAAATGTAAGTTTGGAAATCAGTGTATTTTCAGATTGTTCATAATCACTTTCATGTATAAAGAGGTCATCATTAATTTGTTCCATATTAATGAATCCATCGAAGTGTTTCTCACAATTTTTCGGAGTTGTAATATCAAAGATAAAGAGTCCTTTTTCAACGAGTGTATTATGAACATTGTTGAACAAAAGCCCAACTTCATATAAATCGTGTAAATAATTCAGGCTGTCAAATAGCAAAATTGTAAGATCATATTTATGTTTTGGAAGTTTATCCGTCATTTTTTGTAACTTCAAATATGGAGGGAAAGGTTTCTCTGATGCAATTTTAAGCATTTCCGGAGAGATATCAGAAGCATCAACCTTTAGTCCTTTCTTAACGAGTAAGGAGGAAATATTTGCACTTCCGCAGGCAAGTTCCAAAATTTTATCAGGGCTTTTGCCACAAGTCTTATTATATTGTGACAGGATAAAATCTACCCAATTTTCGTAACCAACATGCTTCATGTAATTATCATAATATTCAGCAAAAATTCTATAATTATTGTTTGTAATTTCTTCCGGTTTAGAAATCATTTTTTCCGCAAAACTTATTGCCTGTAAAAGGCTCTTTTCAGACGCAATTCCTTTGCCTGCAATATCGTATGCTGTGCCGTGATCTACCGAAGTGCGGATGAATGGCAGACCAAGCGTAACATTTACTCCTTCATCTGCTGAGATCATTTTAAATGGTATCAGTCCTTGATCGTGATAGGCAGAAATTATCATATCATAGGTCGTTGCTCTTGTGGCAAAGAAAGTATCAGCAGGATATGGACCATCAATATGAATATCTTCATCTTTTAATTCTTCTAAAACAGTTGTAATTAGTTGATCTTCATTACCAAAAGCTCCATTCTCACCAGCATGAGGATTTACAGCCAGCATTGCAATTTTTGGATTCTTTATCATTTTATTTGTTTCTTGATGGATTAACCTGAATTTAGGTTTTAATGATCCTGATGTAAGATATTTTGATACTTCAGAAACTGCAATATGAGTAGATAAAAGTGAGAGATTAAAATGTGGTCCCCAAAAAGACATGATCACATTTTCGGTATTAGAACTTGTTGCAAAGAATTCTGTGTGCCCGATAAAATTTGGTTTTGTATGACGAATAGCATCTTTACTCACAGATGCAGTTACCACTGCCGTGAGTTGCTCGGAATTAAGATCATCAGCACATCGGGATAAAATATCATAAGCTATCTTTCCACTTTCGGTAGTTGGTTTTCCTATTTCAACTTCATTATCTATTTCAATCCAATAAATATTTTCAGAAGAAGTTGCTTCTTTGATATTATCAATTTTTACAACCGGATTACCATCATTGAATAAACCAAGTTTGCCGTAAACTATAAAAATTATGTCTTTCCTCAGCTTTAAAAATCTAATAGCTTTAGAAGTAATTTCCGGACCTATTCCAGCCGGATCACCTGTTGTAATTGCTAATATTTTCATATTTCCTCTTTTACTCATAGTTTACATCTACATAAATTTCCCAAAAAAACATTCAATTTGTCAATTTATTTGTTGTCATAAAAGTAATAAAGAATAATTTAGCAATGCATAGAAGATAATAATAAATAATTCTGCATTATAAAAAGAGAGGAAATTATGAACAGGAATCCTGTAGTTGCAGGTAGTTTTTATCCGGGAGATTCAAGTATTCTAAAAAATATGATCAACAATTATTTACAAAAAGCTATTATTAAAGATGATCAAAGAGATATATTAGGTGTGATTTCACCTCATGCAGGATACGTTTATTCAGGTCAATGTGCTGCATTCAGTTTTAATGCTTTGAAGAAAAAGGATTTTAATCTTGCTGTTATCATTGCACCAAGTCATAGATTCGCAGATTTTGATTTTTCAATAGGGGATTATGATGAATATTTGACTCCCTTGGGCGGAGTAAAAGTTGCTAAGGATATTGTTAATGAATTGAAAGATAAATTCAATATGGGAACAAATTATTATGCCCATAATATTGAACATTCACTGGAAGTGCAGTTACCTTTTTTGCAGCAGATAAAACCGGATGTGAAAATAGTTCCAATAATACTGGGAGAGCAAAACCCTGAGAATAGCAGGCGATTAGCCCGTATCCTTGCGGAATATTTCAAAGAACGTTTAGATAAAACTGTCTTTATAATTAGTAGTGATCTTAGCCATTACCATGACAATAAATTAGCAACTGAGATGGATGGAAAATTAAGTGAGGATTTTAAAGATCGGAATATTATTAAAATGGAAGAGGATTTTAAACTGAATAAGATCGAAGCATGTGGAATAGGCGGAATTTTAACTCTGATGTATCTTGCAAAAGAGTTGAATTATTCTAACGCTAAAATTCTGGATTATAGAAATTCAGGTGAAGTGAGTGGAGATTATAAGCAAGTTGTTGGTTATCTATCTGGTTGTGTGTATAAATAATTTGACAAGAAAACCATAAGTTCGGATTTTGCTTTTTGAAGTGAGCGGGAGTAGCTCAGTGGTAGAGCTCCACGTTGCCAACGTGGTTGTCGCGAGTTCGAATCTCGTCTCCCGCTCCATTTTGAATTTTGGCGACATCGCCAAGTGGTAAGGCAATGGTCTGCAAAATCATTATCCCCAGTTCGAATCTGGGTGTCGCCTCCATATTGTGCGTTCTGAGTGACTCAAGTTCTTGCCGGA
The DNA here is from genome assembly GCA_034660955.1 of Candidatus Cloacimonadota bacterium. Lineage (GTDB taxonomy): Bacteria > Cloacimonadota > Cloacimonadia > Cloacimonadales > TCS61 > Tenebribacter. Next base: position 11,538 of record JAYEKK010000137.1, read on the forward strand.
GTGGTGGAATTGGTAGACACAAGGGACTTAAAATCCCTCGATCTTTGGGTCGTGCCGGTTCAAGTCCGGCCTCTGGTACCAAATAAAAACGCTAACCTTTCTGGTTAGCGTTTTTTATTAATATGGTTTCAGTTGTTAATTTTAATATAATTGACAATTCGATATCAAAAAAAAATATTAACCAAGAAAATAGGGTAAGCTGGAAAGAAATGAAGGAAAAGTCACATAAGACATTAAAACATTATATTCATCTTCGTTTAGGAAGTGGAAATATTCCTGATATCCTGAAATCAATGTTTGTTAAAGCATTTCGGGCGAAATCCGCAAAAGAGTTTTGGAATTATTGGAATCCTGTATTTGGTTATTACATGTTGTTCTATTTTTACAAGCCACTAACAAACAAAGTTCCAAGAGCAATACGAGTGATTGCTACATTTACTGTTTCCGGTTTTTTCTTGCATGATCTTCTATTATGGTGGCCATTTTGCTGGGTGATAGCGTATAAAACTCATTTTCCCTTGGGAACGATATGGTTTATATTTCTGGCAATTATAATGTTAATATTAGAAAAAATAGGCTTTAGTACAGAAAAATATTCACCGGAAATAAGAGTATTGGCAAACTTTACTTATTTAGGTTTTACTTTGGGCCTAACTCTGTTAGTGGCAGGTGGCATTAAATTGTTTATTTATTATTGCTAGTCCTATTACTTTAAATTATTCACATGTTGCATAAATAATTGCACTCTATCACCAGAAACTGCATTTTTCCAATTTCCATCCTCTTTGAAATATGAACCAATAATAAAGCCATCGGTATGATTCCAATATTTATCAATATTATTAAGTGTAATTCCTGAACCTATTAAAATTGGAAGGTCACAAGTTTTGTGTACTTTTTGCAACTCATTTATATCAGCTTCTTCAGAGGTTGATCTACCAGTGATGATGATCCCATTAGCAAGAAAAAATTTACAGGCTTCTGCAAAATCAGTAATATCAAGATCAGATGTAATGGAATGTGAAGAGTGTTTCTTTTTAATATCTGCAAATACAGCAATATCTTCTGCTCCTATCATTTTTTTATATCTCATCAACTTTCCTGCACAAGCGTTCATTAACCCCTCGTCTGCGATATGTGAATACACAAAACCTTCAACTCTGATAAATTCACATCCGGAAGCTTTAGCAACTGCCAGAGCTTCCTTATTGGCTCCAGCCAAAATCTGAACACCACTAGGAATTGAAATATTCTTTTTAACTTCAGTAGCAATAGCTGCCATTGAAGCTGTTATTTCCGGTCCTACTTCTTTGTTCAGATACGGCACATCGTGCATATTTTCTAAGATAATAGCATCTAATCCATTTTGCTCATACAATATCGCTTCTTGCACTGCTTTAGAAATAATTTGTGAGATAGAATATTTATTATTCGGTGTGCCGGGAAGCGCACCAACATGAACCATGCCGATGATTAATTTTTTCTTTTGGAACTCATTAATAAATTTCATTGTAAATCCTCTAATTTTTACAGCCATTTCTAACACATTTACAAAATCCGTGATATATTGCACAAATTCCACCAAGGGTTGCAAAAAATCCCCAGAACAAAGGCATCGCAAAAATATAAATTATCTTTAATTCACCTGTCTTTTCAATTTGCTTTGCTATTAATGGAACGTAATAAATTCCCGCTGTTAATAACATCATGCCAGCAACTACAGTCATATGTCCAAAAATTATTGTCCCGTAACGGTTCTTCA
>JAYEKK010000138.1:0-3183 GCA_034660955.1 Candidatus Cloacimonadota bacterium
CTTAATTGTACTTAAAATTGGATTTGCAGCAGTGTGACCAAGACCACAACGATTTGATTTCATCACATTTTCCCAAGAAAGCATCTGATCAATGTCTTCAGCAATACCGTTTCCTCTTAATATTTTCTCTAATTTATTTTTATATTGAACAGTCATCGCTCTACATGGGACACAAGAACCACAAGATTCTTCCACAAAAAATTCAGTAAAATTGAGAACAATATCTTTTAGAAGGTCGCGCTTTTTTCCGATCACGATCAAAGATCCGCCGGTAGAAAGATCTTCATAAGCCAGCTTTCTATCGAATTCATTCGGAGCTACGCAATTTCCTGAAGGTCCACCAACTTGAACTGCTTGAACATCTTTTGCGCCAACCATTTTAAGAACGTCGTTAACTGTAAAGCCCCATTCGATCTCGTAGATCCCCGGATTTTCACAATCACCGGAAACACTAATAAGTTTAGAGCCTGTTGAATCCAGAGTTCCAAGCGATCTATACCATTTTGCACCGTTATGCATGATCTTGGCAACCGCACATAATGTTTCTACATTGTTCACAGCTGTAGGTTGTTGAAGATATCCTTTTACAACTGGGAATGGAGGTCTGTCTCTAGGTTCTCCGCGTTTCCCTTCAGCAGATTCTAAAAGTGCAGATTCTTCACCACAAATATAAGCTCCGCCGCCAAATTGAATTCGGATATCAAAGTTGAAGCCTTGTTCTCCAGCTACATTTTTTCCTAACAATCCTTCTTCTCTCAATTTGCTGAGAACTCCTTCAAGATATTCTTCCATAAATTTATACTCATAACGAAGATACAAAATACCTTCATCAGAACCAATTGCATAACCTGCTATTGTCATTCCTGCAAATAAAAGTTCAGGACGTTCTGTAAGGATCACACGATCTTTAAAAGTTCCCGGTTCACCTTCATCTGCATTACAGAAAACATAGTGTTTTTCACCCTCTGCATCCCGACAAAATTTCCATTTCATAGCTGTAGGAAAACCTGCTCCACCTCGACCTCGTAAATTGGATTGTCTAATCTCTTCAATAACTTGATCAGGACTCATAGAAACTGCCTTTTTGATATCTTCAACTATTTCTAAATCTTTCGTAAGAATTGGTCCTTGTCTAATAATGTTAGATCTCACATTTGTTACAATTAAATCTTCAATATCGCTATTATTCTTCATTACTTTCACGAGTTTCTTTACTTTTTCTTTTGTAAGTTTAGTAAAAACTCGTTGGTTAATAATGGCAGATGGTTCCTGATCATTCATTCCAATACAGGATGTATTGAAAAGACCAATTTTCCCATCTTCAGAAACTGAACCGAATTTACATCCAACTTCTTCTTCGAATACCTTGGCAATTTCCTCTCTACCCATCATTTTGGCTACTGCACTATCATTCAGATAAACTGCATGTTTACCGGTTGGTGTTTGAGATAAAAAATGATAAAATGATAAAGTCTGCACAACATCGACAGAAGAGTAATTAATAGCTTTTGCAATTGCTTTTACAGCCTTATCTGAAACACAGCCGCATCTAGTTTGAACTTCAATAAGAATATCCATTAATCTTGTTGGATCATTGTTGTATTTAGTAAGGATTGCATCAAGATCGTTATATTCACAAGTGCAATTATCATTGTTGGAAAATTCTGAATTCCGAGATTGTTTATTACCCACAATCAGCCTCCTTTACTTTATTTCTTTTTAAACTAAACTTAAGTGGTTAAAATTCTAATTGAGAATTGGTTGTCAAATAGATTTTTTTTGTCTATTGTTATTGAAAATCATTCTCATATTATCGTAAACGTATCTTATTCTATATAAGTCTATTAAGAATTTTACAACTGTAATAATTTCTCAAGAAATTAATTATAATTTTTCTCCAGAATAAAGCTTGACGCTAATAATATATTTTAAAGATATCCTTCTAATATAAATTTATGGATGGTAGGATGTATCAAATAAAAATAAATGGAATTGTTCAAGGAGTAGGTTTTCGCCCGTTTATTTACAAGCTGGCAATTGAGCAAAAACTAACTGGTTATGTTTTAAATTCAACCAATGGTGTTCAAATAGAAGCTGAAGGTAATGAAGACTCACTTGATCAATTTATTTATAGAATAAAGAATGAACTTCCTCCGGCTGCAGTAATTATAGATTTCCAATATAAGAATTATCCTAATAAGGGTTATGATACATTTGAAATAAGAATGAGTTCACAATCTGAAGGTTCAACCCTGATATCACCTGACTTGGCAGTTTGTGATGATTGTATAATTGAATTTAACGATCATGATGATCCTCGTTTTCAATATGCATTTATTAATTGTACAAATTGCGGACCCAGATATTCAATTATAGAAGAAACTCCTTATGACAGACCAGTTACTTCAATGAAAAATTTTGCAATGTGCAATTATTGCAGAGGAGAATATGAAGACCCTCTGAATAGAAGATTCCACGCACAGCCTGTTGCCTGCCCGCAATGCGGACCTCAACTGCAATTTTTAAATAAAGACCTTTCCTCTATTTTGGGTGATCCGATTGAAAATACAATTAAAGCTTTGAAAGATGGAAAGATTGTTGGAATAAAGGGAATTGGTGGATTTCATATTGCTTGTGATGCAACTAATTATGATGCAGTTGAGTTACTTAGACAAAGAAAGAACCGTCCTCACAAACCCTTTGCAGTGATGTGTAGTGAAACGAATATAAGTGACATTGTTCAAATTGATAAGATGCAGCTTGAACTTCTCAAATCTCCAACTGCTCCAATTGTGATCTTGCCGAAAAAAGAAAATAATGAACTCGTTCCCAAACCCCTGTTTGGGAACGATGATTCATATTCCCAAACAGGGGTTTGGGAACAAGAAAAAAGTAGAAAGATTGCTGAAAATGTTGCACCACAGAATCCAAATATTGGAATTTTTCTACCTTACGCTCCACATCATTATCAATTTGTAACAGAAAAACTTCCATTTGTAATAATGACTTCCGGCAATAACAGTAACGAACCAATTGCACGAGAAGAAGAAGAAATACAAAATCTTTGTGATTGTTTTCTGACACATAACAGACCCATTCTAAATCGTTCAGATGACTCAATTATCCTTCCTGCAAAAAAGCAAAATATACTAATCCGTCGTTCTCGCGGATTTGTTCCTTCAC
>JAYEKK010000139.1:0-3175 GCA_034660955.1 Candidatus Cloacimonadota bacterium
AAGACAGGATAAATGTAACTCAAAATTCCGATTTTGAGAAAAACACAGTCAAGAATGATTGTGATATAGTAACTAAATCAGCTTGAGTGAAATGTGGAGTAAAATATCTGTGATATTTTAAAAAGGGAAACGACTTTATCGTTTAGCATCAATCCCGATTTTGTCGGGACACTCCAAAATAAAGGAAATAAATGAATAAGTTTAAGATCAATATCAGTTCAGAATTTGAAGAGAATAAACCCAAAATTTATAAAAAAACAGAACTGACATTAAAGAAATTAGTAAAAATAATAAATGTAGAAGATTTCCAAATTTACATTAAACCGTTCTCTTCTGATAATCCATATTTAAAAATCAGTGCAGCAGCAGATGAACCGCATATTATGTGGTTGAAACTGAATACTTCAAACCCTGATTTTAAGGCTATAATTGATAAGTATCTTGCAGAAGGGATCGCACACGAATTTCACCATATTGCCAGAATGGATTCCAAAAAGGATTGGAATTTTCTGGAACTTCTTGTAATGGAAGGTTTGGCCATTCATTTTGTTATGGAAGTATTTAAAATCAAAAAACCTTTATATGTATCCGAAATCTCAAATGAAGACATTGAAATTTTTAGAAGTAAAATTATAACCGATCTTTTCGATGAAAATTTTAATATCAGGTTTTGGCAGAAAAGAGAAAAGAAACAGAATAGTGTTCCGAGATCATTCATTTATCGTTTGGGCTATCGCATTGTGGAAGAATATTTGAGAGATCATCCAGAGAAGGATGCTGTCATTCTTTATAAAGAACCAGCGAAAAGTTTTATGCCTGAATATTTAATTTAAAAAATGAAAAATTGAGTAATCCAATAAATTGGAGTATAATATGTTTGAAATACAAATTCGTGTAGCGACGATAGAAGATTCTTCTCTAATTCTCAACTTTGTAAAAGAGTTAGCCAAATTTGAGAGAGCAGCATCTGAAGTATCAGCAACAATTGAAGATATTCAAAGATCGATATTTGGCACAGACTCATCTGTTAATGCTCTCATTTGCAGTATTAATAATAAACCTATTGGGTTTGCTGTTTACTTTTACAACTACTCAACTTGGCAGGGGAAAAATGGTTTATATCTGGAAGACATTTATATTACTCCAAAATATAGAGGTAGAGGTGCAGGAAAGGAGCTAATCAAGTATCTGGCAAAAATTGCTGTTTCAAAAGATTGCGGACGCTTTGAATTGAGTGTTTTGGATTGGAATGAATCAGCAATAGAATTCTATGAATCATTTGGTGCAAAACCACAAAATGAATGGATTATTTACAGATTAGATAGAAAAGCGCTCAGGGATTTTGCTAATAATTGAATTTAATAAATCCATAAATTGATTTATTTTAAATTCAAAAGATGATAAAAGACGAGCAAATAAAAAGTCAAGGGTTGTCTATTTGCGAGACCCCGTGGACGCATTGTTAACCATTGTTCCGCTTCGATACGGTTGCGAGTCTTTTTTTAGGGGCACGCCGCCGTTAATCAGCATGGAGCGAAGCGTAATGTTGATTAATGGCTCGTGTGTGCTGTGGGCACCACTGACACGCTTGTTAGTGGTTCTAATCTCTCTAAATCTCTTAAGCGATCTTCATACATTTTAAAACTACTTAATAGATAGTAATTATATCTTCACCAGTTTCAACATCTAATTCAGATATTACCAATCGACTAATTTTTTTTTCAGGAAAATCTATAATAAACTCCAATACAAGTTTTTTATTATCCCATATTTTGGAGAAAGTTACATTTTCTATATCCTCAACTGATAAAGTTAACTCACCAGGTAAGTTATCTGTAATTTTATGATTATCTTTTTGTATGTGAAACCATTGATAAGTATTAGCCATAATTATACTGCTTAACTGTGTTACTTCGGATTGCGTTGCATTATTATTTTGTGTTATTATTATTTCTGAGAATTGATTTACTTTCAGCTCAAATAAATCAAGGACCCAATTCAAAATTAATATAATAAAATATACTTTTACTATATAAGCTAATCTATTCATTTGCCTTGGAGCAAACACTAACCTATAGATAATGTAAAATATTATTGAAAGGGATATAATCATAGTAATCAATATTATAAAATAAGTGAAATAACGTTCAAGTCCAACATATGAAATTAAAAGATTAGAAAGATAGGTGACAGATGCACTTTGAGATATTTTATATATTGTTATTAAATATGTTACTAATACTCCTGAAAGTAATAGACTCCAAAAGAGAGCAAAAATATTTTTTATTGAATACTTAGATTTTAGATTGTTATTGATATAAGAAAATAAATATATAACATAAAAATAAAACAATACAAATAAATAATGTACTACATTTTTTAACTCTGTTCCTATGTCCAATTTTGAATCTATTTTGAAAGAAAATATATCTTCTAATCCATTTGATAGATATAGTATATATAAAAGAATGAAAGAGCTAATTGTTAAACCTATGGATATAATTATTTTCACTTTTCTATTCTGTTGCTTAATTCTTTGAATCCAATTACCTTCAGTGACATAAAGTATTTGTTTTCTGTAAAAGAAAAAGGTCAATACTGTCATCAACAATAAGAATACATTATAAAATAAGATAAGGTTCCAGTGATATGCTTTAAGTACGTTTTTTTGAAGACGTATAATTAAAGGACTTAATAACTCTCCGAAGATTGCACCTTGCCATAAATTATTATATGGTTGTTCCAGCTTCTCTATTCTTTTTGATGATATTTTAACTTCAAGCTTGTTATATAAATTCTCAATCTTCTCTACATCATAATAACACTGGTACTCTGATTTACTATTTAAACTATCTAAGATTACTTGCTCAACCAAATCAGCATCTTGATTAAACATATCTAATTCTTTGGATACAACATTTTCTTGTATATACAAAAACAAATATCCTGGAAATAAATATATCAGTATGTATGCAACAACCGAAATTACTGCGATTCTCCAAAAGGAAATTATTTTATTATTCATATTACTTTTTTATTGATTACCACTAATGTTCGTGCACGCCACGTTCTTCTTGCTTTTCTCTCAATCTGAATGTGGGTGCTTATGTTATACACCATATTCTCTGAGCTTTATTTCAACAAAACGCATTTACTAACTGCTTTTTCTTTTCCA
>JAYEKK010000140.1:0-1621 GCA_034660955.1 Candidatus Cloacimonadota bacterium
AAGCTCTTTATGTACTTGAAATGCAGCATCAACTATTTGCTTTCCTATCGCTTCAAGTTGTTCTCTTTTCATTACATTTTTCCTTAGCGCCTTTCCGATCTTTCCGGTTAACTATTTCTTATCTCATTGTCAGCTTTTATGAGTGATTCTTTCACTTCCTTAATCTCATTCCTAAAGATCGTTTTAAGTCTTTGCAGATTTAAACTGCGCAAAGCTGCGAGGGCTGCCGAGCTCACATCAATCACTGTGGAAGCAGGAGTTTTGGATGGCATCACGAGCGAAGAATTGATGTTCACCATCATATCAATTTTATCTTTAAACGGAGGACAATTTATAAGCGGGATAGTAAGATTGGCTGCCAGTGCTCCACCAAGTCCATTTGATCTTCCGGCAACAGCAATCACGCAACCAGGTTCAAGAGAATTGTTGTAAACATCAGTAATTCCTCCAATCCTTTCACCATTCTTGTGAGCAGAAGTAACTCTCATATCAACGTAAATATCATATTTATCCAAAACTGCTTTGATCTTCTCACAATGAGGTAGATCCATTGGAGAGCCCATGATGATTATTACATAACCGTCTTTAATCAATCTTTCTGAAATCAGATTTCTCTTAACTCTATCATAAACATCTTCATTAAAATCATAATTCAACTCCTCACCTGTAATACGCTTATGTATATCAAGATAACGTCTGTTTGTTTCTTCGATAACTTCTTCAGCTAAAACACTTGGGAATTTACCATCAACTTTATTTTCCAATAACCATTGACGTACATATTCCTTATCGATCGAATCTACTTTTGTCGAATCTTTTTTGTAATCTTCCAAACTCCAAAACCTTGATGAATCTGGTGTATGTATCTCATCAATCAGCACAATTTTACCATCGATAATGCCAAATTCATATTTCGTATCGACCAAAATGATTCCCTTTTCTTCTAAAAATTTACTGCCAAAATCAAACAATTCTAACGATATTCTACTCATCTCATCATAGATAGTTTTTGTAGTCCAACCTTCCTTAACTATATCTTCAGGTGTAATAGGACGATCAGATTCTTCTTTAGTTGTAGGAGTAACAAGCGGAGTTGGAAATTTGTCATTTTGCTTCAGGCCATCGGGTGCAATAACACCACTGAAATCCCGCTTCCCATTTTTGTATCCTCGCCACATCGAACCTGTTAAATAACCCCGCACAATCACCTCGATTTTGATTGGTTGTGCTTCTTTAACTAAACTAATATTTGGATCGATCATTTTGATAAAATGATTATCAATGATATGTCTTGTTTTCTCAAACCAAAAATTTGTAATTCCAGTTAGTACAGCACCTTTTTGTGGAACATAATTATTCAAAACATTATCAAAACTTGATATTCTATCAGAGACAACTATCATTCTTATATTATCATCAATACGCACACTATCACGTACTTTACCTCGATGGATAACCTTCATCTGCGGAGTGTAAAAATTTCCTAAACAATTCATAATTAACCTCTTTATATTTTTATCACTTCTTTTACCGCTAAGCACGCTAAGGCGCTAAGTTAATTTCTTTTCAACAAAACTCTCTATTCATTCTATTCTTTCCTTTGCGTCTTTCCGTTCTTTCC
>JAYEKK010000140.1:1721-3168 GCA_034660955.1 Candidatus Cloacimonadota bacterium
ATAATTAACCTCTTTATATTTTTATCACTTCTTTTACCGCTAAGCACGCTAAGGCGCTAAGTTAATTTCTTTTCAACAAAACTCTCTATTCATTCTATTCTTTCCTTTGCGTCTTTCCGTTCTTTCCGGTTATTTTGCTGTCTTATCACCGCTAAGCACGCTAAGGCGCTAAGTTAATTTCTTTTCAACAAAACTCTCTATTCATTCTATTCTTTCCTTTGCGTCTTTCCGTTCTTTCCGGTTATTTTGCTGTCTTATCACCGCTAAGTACGCTAAGGCGCAAAGCTAAAGTTTATTCACTCTTCTATAAATACCATTTTTAATTAAATCAACATTAAAATTGATTAGATATCCAAGTCTTTTACCCGAAAGTTTTAAGTATGAAATTAATTGGGCTTCATGTACTGGAAGAATATGATCAACTGTTTTCAATTCAATTATAATTTCTTTTTCTACAACTAAGTCTAATCGATATCCACCTTCGATTGTGTTCCCTTTGTAAATTATTGGAAGTTTCTTTTGTCTTTCAACATGAAACCCTCTATCAATAAATTCGAAAACCATACATCCTTCGTAAGCCGATTCCAACAAACCAGGACCAAGTTCTTTATGTACTTGAAATGCAACATCAACTATTTGCTTTCCAATCGCTTCAAGTTGTTCCCTTTTCATTTTCCTTCCTTTGCGCCTTTCCGCTCTTTCCGGTTAATCTTTTAGTGTTTAAAATGCCTAATACCTGTAAACACCATAGCAATATCCAGATCATTACAAGCTCTAATCACTTTTTTATCTCGCATGGAACCACCTGGCTGAACAATGGTTTTAATTCCTGCTTGAGAAGCGACAACTACATTATCAGGAAATGGGAAGAATGCATCGGAAACAAGAATAGCTTTTCCAAATTCATGGGTGTAATATGATATAATGTCTTCCCCATTATATTCCATTGTCAGGTTTTCAGTTGCTTTCTCTATTGCTAACCTTGTCGAGATCAAGCGGTTTGGTTGGCCTGCTCCCATTCCAAGAAGTTGATTTGATCCATCTTTCAATTCTCGAATCAATACAATAGAGTTGGATTTTACCTGTCGCATCGCTTTGAGACCAAATTCAATCAATTCTTTCTTGGATTCTACATCCACCTTTTTCTCGGTTACTACTTCCATTTTTTCATATAATAGATTATCCGCATCCTGCACCAAAAGTGAATTATATAAATATTTCATATCCATTTTTCGCTGACAGATCTCAGGATCGAATTCCACAATACGCAAGTTTTTATGGAATTCTAAATATTTGAGTGCTTCTTTACTGTAGCCTGGTGCAATAACAACTTCCACGAATTTACGTTTACTCTTATCTTTATTGTTCAATTCAAAGAATTCTACAGTTTCCAGTTCAACCGGTTTATTAAAGGCAATGATAGAACCAAAGGCAGAGATCGGGTCAC
>JAYEKK010000141.1:0-3158 GCA_034660955.1 Candidatus Cloacimonadota bacterium
TGCACTTCTGGCAGGGCAGGTATGACATGGAATTTCCGGTTCAAGCCAGGCATCCGGTGCATATTTAAATAATTTAGCTCCTTCCATGATCACAATTCCGGCACTGGTTCCCAATCTGGTTGCACCGGCATTTACCATTCTCATCGCATCTTTAAAGTTAGAAACTCCACCCGACGCTTTTACTCCAATATCTGGACCAACTGTTTCACGCATCAGCCTTACATGATGTTCAAATGACCCAAAAGCACCAAAACCTGTAGAAGTTTTTACAAAATGGGCACCTGCTTCAACAGCGAGTTCACAAGCTTTCACAATTTCTTCATCAGTTAGGTAGCATGTTTCTAAAATCACTTTTACATGAGCAGGAGCACTTGCTTGAACAACCTGTTTAATATCCTCTCGAATATAATCGTGTTTGCCATCCCGCATTGCACCAACATTGATAACCATGTCTATTTCAGCAGCTCCCTGTTCAACTGCTTTTTTTGCTTCCAATGCTTTTATCTCGGTAGTATTCATTCCCAGCGGGAAGCCAACAACACTGCAAACTAAAACATCGCTTCCTTCCAATTGTTTTGTAACAAATTCCACATTTGCCGGATTTACACAAACTGAAATGAATCCATATTGCTTTGCTTCATCACACAGATTCTTGATCTTTTTCTCTCCTGAATTGGATTTCAATTCTGTATGATCGATCATTTTAGCAAGTTTATTAACATCAAAATTCTTCATACTCACTCCTTTCTCAACCTCGGAATATGCGTCCGTTCTTCCGAGTGTTATTCATTCAAATAAAAACCAATAACATTCTGATGTCCAAGGACAATCAGAAGTCATTATTAAATGTTTTTTGCAGCCAATTGTCCACAAGCTGCATCAATATCAGTTCCTCTGCTCCTACGATAAGTAACAGCAGAACTTAGTACACTCATTGAACTTATAAATCTTTCAATCTCACCGGTCGTTGGTGTCTCATACGGGAGATCATCAATTTTATTCCATTTTATCACATTCAGTTTGCACGAAATATCACCGAGATATTTTAAAAGTGCTTTCACATCCTCACGTCCTATATTAAAATCTTTTATCATCACATACTCGAACGTAATGCGATAAGGTGTTTTTTTTCTAAAATCTATCAAGGTTTTTTTTAGTTCGGATAATGGGAATATTTTACTGATCGGCATTAATATTTCTCGCTTAGATTGAATTGCTGAATTAAGGGAAACTGCTAACTTAAATTTTAATCCGGTATCAGCCAGTTTTGAAATTTGTGGAATTACACCGGAAGTTGAAACTGTAATTCTTCTAGGGCTGAAATTAAAACAAAGATCATGCTGTAATATTCTTATCGCTTTAACAACATTATAAAAATTATCCAACGGTTCACCCATTCCCATAAAAACAATATTTGTAAGTTTGTGTTCACCCAGTTCTTTTATTGCCAGAAATACTTGGGAAGTGATCTCATGCGTTTCCAGATTACGTGTAAGTCCAAGTTTTGCCGTAGCACAGAATTCACATTTTCTGGCGCATCCTACTTGAGATGAAATACATAGTGTATTTTTTTTTCCATTTGGAATAATTACCATTTCAATATTACTTTTATCCTGTAGAGAAAGCAGATATTTTGTTGTTCCATCAATTGAACTTGATTTTGTAATAATAGTTGTAATTGTAATATTCAGAATGCTTTGAAGTTTAGTTCTGAGTGCTTCCGAGAGAGATGTCATCTCATTGAAATCTGTTGTATGTTTATTATATACCCAATTCAGAATCTGCTTTGCTCTGTATTCTTTCTCACCAATATCTAACAACTGCTGAATTAATTCTTCGGGTAATAGCTCAAGAACGTTTTTTATCATCTTGTTGTTCTATCTTTTTGAACTCTTCCAAAGTAACAATGAAGCGTTCATGATCATCACCAATTAGATTTATACGATTATTGTAATAATCATTCTTTTCAACATACATTTTCTGTTCTTTAAATCTAACAACCTGCCCCAATTCAGGAAAATCCTCAGATTTTTTAAGATAGAACTCTTCTTCATAATGCAAACAACAGAGTAATCTACCGCAAGGTCCGGATATTTTGGAAAGGTTACTTAATAAGTTTTGATCTTTAGCCATTTGAATTGTAACCTGGTTGAATTTTCTGAGGAAAGTTACACAACAATAAGTCTTTCCACACATTCCCAGTCCACCTAATCTTCGAGCATCTTCCCTACCGGATGTTTGATGTAATTCGATCCTGGTTTTAAATTCGGAAGCAAGTTCCCTCACAAAGTCTCTGAAATCGATCCTGCCGTCCGCAGAAAAGAAAAAAGTAAGCTTATTTCCATCAAGTTGATATATCGTCTGTAGAAGTTTCATTGTAAATTGTTGTTTTGTTAACATTTCCTGGAATTTTTTGGCAGTTTCCTTTTCTTTCTTTTTTACAATTTCTAATTGTTTTAGATCTGCTTCAGTTGCTAATCTCTTGATCGAAGTAATTTCTTTTTCATCAGGTTTTTTTTCTATTTGATCCATAAGCACGGAACAATTCACGATTTGTCCAATATCTTCACCACGTTCAACTTTAACAATAACATCTATATCAGGTTCAATATTATATTCTTTATTATTAAGATAGTAGCTTTCTCTTCCGGTTCGGAAAACTACTTTTATATATTCTTGCATTATAGCTCCATTATCATCAATCTATTTTAAGGACTCTGCATAATAAGAAATATCTGTCTTTCTGAGGTAATCTTCATAGAAACTCTAACGAAGAATCTCATTATAAGTGGAGATCCTTCCAAAGAAAAACATGAAAGATTCATCAGGAGGACAAAAACACCCAATTATGCAGAACTCATATCAATCTATTTTTCTGATAAGAATCAAAAAACCTGTTTATGTATTTTACTGTAAAGCTCTTTCTCTGATTCAGAGAACTTCAAACCTCTACGTTTTTTCACGAGAACCGCAGTTTCTATGAACTCTTCCAAAATGTACTCAGCTGATCTTGTTCCTGTCCCAATATTGAAGCTGAGAATATGATTTTTTATTAAATCTGCACCAAATAAACTGCAGGCTATTCCAATTACTGTCCCTGTATTTATAGTAGAGTTAATTCCGGTTTTAGAATGATCTCCGATAATAACTCCTAAAAA
>JAYEKK010000142.1:0-3141 GCA_034660955.1 Candidatus Cloacimonadota bacterium
ATCGGAGATCCTGGAGTAGAGCTTTGGACAGGTATCCCACAGGACTTAGTTGCTAATTATGAAACAGAGATCTCTCCGGGGACAAATTATCTGGAAGTTACCATAACTGACAATAATGAAGTTCCTTTAGAAGGTGCTTGGGTTACAACACTGATGGGAGATGATGAAATATTTGTAACAGGTTATACAGATGAGAATGGCTATGTAGCACTGGAGATCAATGCAAATACGATAGGTGCAGCTAACCTTACAGTAACTAAACACAACTACATCCCGCATCTGGGTGGGTTTGATGTAGGAGAAGTTGATAGATTTGTAAATGTATTCGATGTAATAATAGATGATGATAACACAGGAACATCAATCGGTAATAATGATGGAATGATAAATCCTGGTGAGGCTATAGAGTTGAATGTAAGCTTGAAGAACTTCGGTTCTCAAACTGCAAATTCAGTTACAGCTATCATAAGCACCGATAACGATTTTGTTACGATCACAGATGATTCTGAGGACTTTGGTTCAATAGCTCCCGGCAGTTCTGTATATTGTTCAGATGATTTTGATATTTCTATTGCTGAAGATGTATTAGGTGGAACAGAGATCAGGCTTGATATTGTGATCGAAGATAATATTGGCAATATCTGGAACGACATAATCTTTCTGATAGTAGAAGGTGCTAATCTTGATGCAGAAGATTACACAATAGAAGATGCTAACGGTTATCTTGATCCGGGAGAGACCGTAGAGATGAACGTTACGTTACAGAATAATGGTCTTGTTGCCGCAGATGCAGTTTACGGAGAACTGATATCACCTGATAACAGAGTAACTGTTTCAGATGCAGATGGATATTTTGGAACTATAGCCGGCGAAGGTGGACAAGGTTCTAATACTTCCGATACTTTTGAAGTTATAGCCGGTTCTCAGCTTATAGTAGGAACTCAAATAATGATGGAACTTCATCTTTATAACGCAGATGGATATGATTCTACAGTTCATTTCTTATTAGGTATAGGAGAAGTATCTATTACAGATCCGGTAGGCCCCGATGCTTATGGTTATTTCTGTTATGACGATGGTGATATAGATTACTTAAGCGTTCCAACCTATAACTGGGTCGAGATAAATAGTATTGGCACAAACCTTAACTTATATGATCCCGGTGATACCGGTGATATTGAGACATTCAATCTTCCAATTACATTCAGAATGTATGGAGAAGAGTATGATACCGCTACCGTATGTTCTAATGGTTGGATAGCACCTGGTGGAAGCACACAAGCCTCTTTCATGAATAGTCCCATCCCCGGACCTCAAGGTCCATCACCCATGATCGCTCCTTTCTGGGATGATTTGAAAACAGCTAGTGGTGCCGCTTACTGGTACTACGATTCATCATTGCATACTGTAATTATTGAATGGGATCACTTTCAGAATGATGAAGATAGTTATGAAGAGACATTCCAGGTAATTTTATACGATGCAAATTACTATCCTACCACTACCGGTGATAGTGAGATCAAGTTCCAATACAAAGTTATTAACAATACTAGTGCTGGTTCTTATCCATCACAACACGGTCAATATTCTACAGTTGGCATTGAAGATCATACAGGAACAGTTGGGTTGGAATATACATTTAATAATAGTTATCCTGAAGCAGCAAAACACTTACAGAATGAAATGGCACTACTTATTACAGGACCTTCAATTCCTTTGGCAGAACCATTCTTAGTATTGGGTGGTGTAACAATAATAGATGAAAACGGTAATGGACAAGCAGATTATGGAGAAGATGTATCCCTTGATATTCTATTAAATAATCTGGGAGAGAATCCGGCAACAAATGTATCTGCCACCATTAGTTCAGCTGATGTGTATATCACGATCAATCAGGCAGTATCAGCTTACAGCAATATTCAGGGTGGAGGCTCTGCCAGTAGTCAAACTGATTTTGAGATCACAGTTGCAGAAAATTGTCCCGATGGGCATTTAGTAAATATTGAAATGAATATAACAAGTAACGAAGATACCTGGGTACTTTATTTTACTTTAGAACTTAATGCACCTGTGGTTGAATTTCACTCAATATTTGTGGATGATGGTGAAAATAATATTCTCGATCCGGGAGAAACTGCCGACATTTATGTATCATTCAGTAATAGTGGTGGTGCTGATGCAACCAATGTGCTTACCGAATTATCAGAATCTGACCCATACATTACATTGAATACAACAACTCATACTTTTGCCTTGCTAAATGCAGGAAGTGTATCAACTGCTATGTTTAATGTTACGGCATCAGCTTCTGCTCCTATTGGTCATCTTGCAGCTATAACATGGGAAATGAATGGAGATATTAACTTTAATGTAAGTGGCTCGTTTGATCTGGTAATTTCTCAGGTTCCAGTTCTTCTGGAAGAGGATTTCAGTGGAACCTATCCACCAAATGGCTGGACGCTTACCGGACTAAATCCAGGTAATTGGTCGCAATCTTTTACCAATAATGCCGGTGGCTCTTCTCCTGAATCGGAATTAACCTGGTCTCCATCTTTTGTTGGGGAATCGCGTCTAGTTTCACCGGTGTTGAATACATCAGGTTCCGCAACTCTCGATTTCGAATTTCAGCATTATCTAAATGATTATAATGGTCAAGATTATGTATTAAGCGTAAGAACAACATCTAATGGTGGAAGTACTTGGAATACAGCCTGGGAAATAGATCCTAATGGAAATGTGGGACCGGAATTAATAGATCTTTCGGTTTCTACTCCCGATGTGGGATCGCAGAATTTCCAGATTGCTTTTGTCTTTGATGGTAACTCCTACAACATAAATTATTGGTATTTTGATAATATTCATTTGGAAGGTGGTCAGGGTACGGCAATGGGTTTTGTTGAAGGTAATGTAGCACTTGATGGTGGAACAGGTAATGTAGAGAATGTAGTGATTACCGCAGGTAACTTTGCCACTTCGCCCAATATCTCAGGAGATTATATTTTACCACTTCCTGCCGGAACATATGATATAATTGCAAGTTTGGATGGCTATGAAACCGTAACAGAATATGATGTTCAGGTTATTCCAAATGAAACTGAAACAATAAATTTTGTACTTACATATCTGCAGGCACCGGAAAAT
>JAYEKK010000143.1:0-3080 GCA_034660955.1 Candidatus Cloacimonadota bacterium
CAAAAATATAATCGCGACCGAATAATATTTTTTCATCGTCACCCAGAATTACGTTTGTTTTTTCAGGATTTATGTTTTGGATAATTCCCACAATGTTTGGATAAGCTTCTAATAATATTCTCTCAAGTTGTTTTGAGAAAGGTATCTTGCGATTTCTTGTAACAAGAATTACTATTATCTCATTTGTTTCTAAAGCAAAGCGTATACCAATATGACGAATATTCCCAGAATGATTTCTCTCATTATAAACCTGCATTTTAGAAGCTTCTATATATGAAATAACTTTCTCACAAATATCATCAAATAATTGTGGTTGGAGGCTGCAACTTTTGTGCGGAATCACATTATGTGATCTGCTCTCGAACATGCCGGTAATTGGCTTCCCATCTTTCTTTGCAACAGGGAAAAAACTTTTATTTCTATATGGTTCTTTACCGGAAGCTATTATTTTATTTATCTTCCCAATCTTGATATTCTGGAAAATATCTTCAACTATATCTTGTTTATAAATAAGCTGATCATCATAAGAAATGTTAAGCCAATCACACCCTCCGCACTTTCCAAAAACCTCACAATTCGGCTCAACTCTTTTTGGTGAACTTTTAATAATTTTATAAATTTTTGCGAAACTAACTTGCCGTCTTGTGCTTATTACTTGAACATCTAAAACGTCTCCAGGAACAGAGTTAGAAACAAATATAGGGTTTGAATTTTCAAAGCCAAGCCCCAGCCCTTTATAAACCAGTTTTTCGATTTTAAGTTCTTTTATTATTTTCATTTAATCCTTTTCTTTAATTGATAATATTTTAATTTCCAAACAACAATTATTGCTTCACGAACTATTTTTTTAGACATTTTA
Source organism: Candidatus Cloacimonadota bacterium (assembly GCA_034660955.1). Classification (GTDB taxonomy): domain Bacteria; phylum Cloacimonadota; class Cloacimonadia; order Cloacimonadales; family TCS61; genus Tenebribacter. The sequence continues at coordinate 860 of JAYEKK010000143.1, forward strand.
GATTGCCCAACTCGCCGATCAGTAAAAACAATTGAGATTTCTTTAATTCTAAATTTCTTAACCCAGGTTCGGAAGTTCATTTCAATTTGGAATGAGTATCCATCAGATAGAATATCGTCAAGATCAACGCTTGCCAGCACTTCTCTTCTAAAGCATTTGAATCCACCGGTCGGATCGTTGATTCTCATTCCAGTGATTATTTTAGCATATTGTGCTGCAAAGAAACTAAGGATCAATCTACGTAATGGCCAATTCACAACATTTATACCTTTTAAATATCTTGAGCCAATTACAAGATCCGCATTTTCCATTTCATTTAGAATTCTGGGAATGTCATTAGGATCATGAGAAAAATCTGCATCCATTTCAAAGATATAATCATAACCATTTTCTAATGCATACTTGAAGCCAGCGACATAAGCCGAACCGAGCCCCATCTTCCCTTCACGTTCAATTAAATGGATACGCTTGTTTTTCTTTTGTTTATCTCTCACTATCTTGGAAGTTCCGTCAGGTGAATTGTCATCAACTATTAATACATCGATGCTCTTCTTCTGTTTGAGTGCTGCATCGATAATTGCAGAAACGTTTTCAACCTCATTATAGGTGGGAATTATAACTAATGTTTTCATTTTTTATCCATATTATTTTTTAGCAATTGTGCTTCTGGTACTTTTGCTTTGGGTTTTGCAGGAGTTCCCTGCCAGATCTCCTCAGCTGTCACATCTTTTGTTACGAGGCTTCCTGCTGCAACCATCCCATCTTCATGTATCGTCTTTCCCGGCATGATAGTGGAATTCACTCCAATGCGGCTGCCCTCTTTCATTGTGATCCCTTTGAAATGGTTAAAACGTTCTTTGTCGCGAGCCATATAATTATCATTACTGGTTGCAACTGCCGGAGCCACAAAACAATAATCTTCGATCTTTGAGTATGCCGTAATATAACAATTGGTTTCAAACTTACATCTTTCACCAATAGTTACAAAATTCTCAATTGATACATTTCTACCAATAATATTAAGATCACCAATTGTAACATTCTCACGAATTGTCGCAAGATCTGCAATAAGGCAGTTTTTACCTATTTCACACTGAACATATATAACAACATTCGCTCCGATCTGGCACTGATCTCCAATTTTCGCAGGTTTCAAATTTGGATCCACTTTGAAAATGCTGCGTGGTGAACTGAGTGGTGTTTTACCAATGATCGTATTATCATCAATACGTACATTATTGCCTAATACACTTCCTTTGTGAATTACTACATTATGACCAATCAAACAATTTGTTCCAATTATTACATTATCCAATATCACACAATTAAAACCTATCTTGGTATCCTTTCCAATTTGTGCTGATCCAGAAATATATTGATTCATTCTAAACCCTCCGAATTATAATGAAATCATATTTATAAACAAAGTATTTGAAGTAAAGTTTTTTCATAAGTAGTTAAAAAAAGCCTGCAGAATTCTACAGGCTTTTATGTATGATATTCAGTTATAATTTATACTACACCATGATCGAGCATTGCATTTGCAACTTTCATGAATCCAGCAATATTAGCACCTTTAACGTAATCTACAACATCATCTTCAGTTCCATATCTAACACACTGTTCGTGAATATCTTTCATAATTCTATGAAGTTTTTCATCCACTTCCGCGCGTGTCCAATTGAAACGGAGACTATTCTGAGACATTTCAAGTCCGCTTGTAGAAACACCACCGGCATTAGCAGCTTTACCCGGAGCATAGAGGATCTTAGCAGCTTGGAAAACTTCTACAGCTTCCGGAGTACAAGGCATATTTGCACCTTCCGAAACACAAGTACAACCATTCGCAATAAGAAGTTTTGCATCTTCTTCACCCAATTCATTTTGAGTTGCACATGGAAGAGCGATATCACATTTAACTTCCCAAGGACGTTTGCCTTCAAAGAAAGGAACATCAAATTCATCAGCGTAATCTTTTACAACATCACGATTTGAAGCTCTCATTTCTAATAAGAAATCAATTTTATCACCTGTTATTCCTGCTTCGTCGTAAATGTATCCATCAGGACCGGAAAGCGTTACAACTTTTCCACCTAATTCATCTACTTTCTGAATTGCACCCCAGGCAACATTTCCAAAACCCGAAACAGTTACAACTTTACCATCAAAGTTATCACCCTTAGTTTTTAACATTTCTTCTGCAAAATAAACATTCCCAAAA
>JAYEKK010000144.1:0-3069 GCA_034660955.1 Candidatus Cloacimonadota bacterium
ATTGCTTTGAATTTTTTAGTTTTACGGGTTGCCATTAAAATTGCTTCAGCAGCAGCAGATGCTCCATCATACATCCCAGCATTAGAGATCTCCATTCCGGTAAGATCACAGATCATTGTTTGATATTCATAAATATACTGCAGAGTTCCCTGGCTAACCTCAGCTTGATATGGTGTATAAGCACTGTGAAATTCAGGTTTTAGCAACACATGATCTACAGCAGCAGGAATAAAATGATCATAAATTCCACCACCGAGGAAAGCATTAGCCTGAGTTGAAGAAATATTCTTTGCAGCCAATTTCAAGATTTTTCGAGTAATTTCCAGTTCGGAATATGCATCATTCAAACAGCAGTCTTTTTGCAATAGGAATTTGCCGGAGATATTGGCTAACAGATCTTCAAATTTCTCTACTCCAATCGCTGTCAACATCTCCTTTCGTTCCCTATCTGTATTGGAAATAAAGGGCATAATCTAACTCCTTTGATTTATTAAATTTTTAATACAAATTTTTTATGTTTAACTTTCTGTCAAATGAAATAGTTCCTATGATGTTAGCCTTAATAAAGAAGCATATTTAAATAAAAACTAGCTTAAGCATAAAAAGCTCCATGCAATATTACACGGAGCTTTAAAAAGTATAAAATTTATTCGCTAACAGGGATATCTCTGAAAGTGATTGTGAAATTATTTTGTAGGTCAGGAATAAAGAGTATCATATCAAGTCTTTTAACAACTGCAGGTTTAGATCTTACATTAGGGAATTTTAGAGTATATTGCGTTCCTACATCCTGAATCATTGTAACGTTTTCAATACCATTCCAACCTTGTTTATGTGTTCCCAAAAATTGTTGAGGACTACGAAATTCTCTACCCTGATCATCAATGATACGAGCATAAGCATTTTTAGCTCGATCATATAATGATACTTGTTTATCAAAATCTAAATTTGTTATTTCTAGTATAACAGATACAAAACCATTTGTGAAAAAACATTCTTTTAGAATAAATTGAATGCCATGATTAACAACAGGTGGCTTCATGCCTTTTTCTTCCTGCTGATAGGAGCTGATTTTTGTATCTCCATTTGATTGTTCAACAACTTCCCCCATCAGCAATTTGATAGTAGAATCTTTGAAAACGTTTACAGAAGCGACAGCAAACACCGAACCGGTTTCGGTAGAGATAAGACGTGCATTGATCTTCACATTATTGCCAAGATTTGTAATCGAACCAGTGATAATAGCATCTACACCCAATATCTGACCCAAGCTTATTGCTGTTTCCTGATCAATATATCCTGTCATCCCAAGTTTTTGCTCTTCCAGAACTTTTTGCAGGAGATTTCTTTCTACAACTTCAAATTTACCAGTTGTGAAAATTCGTGTGATCAATTCCTCTGCAATGAACCTTCCAAGTTGTGTTACATTTCCTTCCAGATCTGCAAATTCAATGACCGCAATTTTATTTGCGCTGGACTGGTTAAAACTGGAAATGATCTGAGTTGTGAGTTTACTCATCTGGTTATCCAGCGTGATCTTTGCAGGCTCTTGAACACTTGTAGTTGTGGTTGCCGGACCACAAGCTGTTAAAATAATAACAATCAAAACTAAAACAAAAAATCTTATAGATTTCATTTATTCCTCCCAGAATTTTATTTAAAAACAAAAAGAAAGCATTTATGATTTTTTTGCAAGATAATTAATTTAAATAAGACCTAAGTTGTTCAATTCTCGTTCCCAAAGCCTTCTTTGGGAACGCAATGAGGATGGCAAAGTAACCCAATTGGTGAAACAGGATTTCAAATATTATCCATTTCTAATCAGGTATTGGGAACGAGACAGATTTGCAATCGCTTAATTTAGATAAGAATATTTTTTGTAACAGAATTCATTCATTCAAGTGATAACACAATTATTTTAATCCATATCCTATTTAAATCCGGAAATTATAGATAGTATCCCCATAACTATTAGCAACATCAAGGTAAGTTTTTTAAAATGACCATCCTTTATTTTATGAGAAAAAAAGCTACCAACGAAAACACCGATCAAGAGACCGGGAAAAAAGGTTAGAGAATAGTTCCAGACCTCTTTTGTGAGAAGACCGTTCAGATAATAAACCGGAATCGTGAACAGATTCAATATAAAGAAATATGCTGATAGATTACCACGAAATGTATGTTTATCCATATTTTGATTCGAAAGAAAAAGAATAATAGGTGGACCGCTAATGGAAATACTGCCACCCAATAAACCACTGAGTATTCCTACGGGTAACATCGCTAACTTTTCATTTGCAAATTGCTTGCGAAATCCTATTAACAGCAAAATTCCAAAAACTAATATCATTGAACCAATGAATATTTTGAGTATATTCTCATTCATAATTACTAACAAGTGTGTACCCAAAGGCATTGTAATTATTCCGGCAGCAAGCAGTATCCATATTTTCTTAAGATTAACAGCTTTTCTGGTAGAATAGAGGACAACAATATTAATGATCATGGAATAAATAAGCAAGATGGGAACGGCGATTTTGGGTGATATGAATAAAGTAATAAGAGGAACTGCAAGTATTGAAAATCCAAAACCGGTAAGCCCCTGCAAAACAGCAGAAAAGAAAAAAATAAATAATCCTATAAATAATAGTTGGTTCATTTTACCTCATCTTTTTTTTCATCTGAATAAATACCAAAAACATTATTCTTTTTATCTCCCATTTCTCTCCTCTGCAAAGAAACAAATTTTTCTGTTTCCATTGTGTCAAAATATTTGTTACGGTTTGTATTGCCGAAATTAGCCATTATGTCTTGATGCACACCATACTTGACACATTTGTTGTACCCAGAATAATGCCAAATATGAAAATATCTGTTAATAAAGAAAAAGCAATAATAATCTTTGCTTCAATATTTATCGTAGCTGCTGTATTTTCCTGGACACAGGAAACAGTAGAGGAAGAAAAACCTCATACAGTTGATTCTTTATTCACAGATTCATTAGAGGTTATAGTTAATCTTCAATCTGATTCACTTATTTATGCAGCAGACAGCATTGATTACAATATA
>JAYEKK010000145.1:0-3061 GCA_034660955.1 Candidatus Cloacimonadota bacterium
CCATTGAAGTATACTCCACTTGATACACTTTTACCGGATTCATCTCTTCCGTCCCAGACTATAGAATGAGAACCAGCCTGTAGATTATCATTAACCAGTGTTCTCACTTTCTGACCACGTATATTGTAGATTACCAGTGATACTTTGGAATCATTCTTTAAGTTGAATTTAATATTGGTTGTAGGATTGAATGGATTCGGATAGTTACCACTGAGTTCAGTAATCATATCTTCTGTACTGAAATCATCAATATCTGATCCACTACCTGATGCAGGGAATATGATCTCATCGATCCAACCACAATCACTTCCACTACTAACAGAACCATCTTTTTGATATGTCCACTTAAATTCCACATCTGTTCCGGCTGATACTGGAAAACTTACTTGGCTCCAGGCAACTTCGCCCTGCCATTTATCTTGTTCCACTCCATCAATATAAAATACTAATCCATCATAAAAATAATTTGAACCGCCACTTTCAGAAGAGACCTTTCTATAGAATGATATTTCGCCATCCGGTTCTACATCCATTGTTACACTGAGAGATGCAGTTTGATTATGAGAGATAGTTGTAGATTTTGCACAATAAGTTCCTTCATAAGCATTTACAGAATCAATTACCCAGCCAAATGCTCCCATCTGCCAATCGAAAAGTGAAAAGTCACCAGTCTCAAAGTTTTCCATGATTAGTCCAATAGAAGGAGAATATGAGAAAACACTTGTATAACCACTGCTATTTATCGTTAATTCGAGATTTGCAACCACGCCAATTGCTGCATCATCTGCTACTTCAATATCGAAGCTTGCAATATCATCTTCACCAATTCCCAGTCCCGTCATATTGAATGTACCATTAATTATAGTAATTATATCCGGAGAAGCAGAAGTAAGCTCTGCAACAATATCTTCTGAAACTGCATTTCCTGCATTAAGAATCGGGAATGAGAGTGTAGCTGTTTCACCCGGATCGAGAATGCCATCTCCACCAGAATCGGCTATTCCTATTGAGCCTGCTTCAAAAGATGGAGCATTGAATGTAATATTGAATTGAGCTGTCCATGTACCTTCGTTAGCAACCATTTCTAAGTCGAAGGTTGCAGAGTGCTGATCTGGAATATCATTTGCAACATCGAAAACAAAGGCGTCGATAAGAGAAACGATCTCGCCTGCTTCTATGAGGGCTACAGTTTCTTCTGCATCGGTAATTGTGATGTAATCGTCATCTGTAGTAAGTGTATTAACTATATTAGATGTACCTTCTGTTCCTACATTTTCCAGATATACATCTAAAGTTATGGCTTCATTATATTCAGGAATATTATTATTATCATCATGTGTCTCAAATGAACTTAGTGTTAAAAAAGGTCCAACCAAAGGAGCAACTTGAACTTGTTCAACTACTGGCTGATATTGAGGTTTTGTAACTACTATATCTGCCATTCCCGCATTTAGAATTGGATCAATTACAATATCTGTTGTTCCATCTTCATCAATGAGTCCGGCTCCATGTAGAATTCCTTCAAAAGAGATAGCCACGTAAGAACCAGGTTCAGCAGTTACTTCAAAATAGTCAATGCCAAGAGGTAAAATATCCATATAACTTACATCGTTCTCATATCCTTGAGTATTATACATCACAAGTGAAGCGTCACCGAGTACATTATATGCCTGCCAATAATATTGCACTAAACTACCACCATCTTCGGTAACTGCAAGATTACCGATCATCATAAGTCCACCGAGTGAAACATAGTCTGTTATCCACGCTGCATCATAAACACCCCATGTGGTATCTTCAATAAGTGGTACTTGACCATTTCCTACATAAGAAAAAGCTCCAACAGACCAGTAAACATCTTCATCCCAATAGGAAGAAGGAGCAGAGCCAATGTAGCCGACAGCACCACCGTTAGCTTTTCTCAACCATGTTTCACCGAAACATTCCGAATAACCAAAATCTGCAGCAAGGCAGCAATTACCAATAGCAACAGGATATTTATTGATATTTGTAAATGAATTTACGTCACCCTGAGTAAGTGATGGATTAGACCAAGATGTTTGACCTCCGTGAGCGGTATAATTTATAAAACTTATACCATCATTTACCGTGTCATAACAACCTGTATAGGAAGTCAGATAGAGATTAACATCATTATAACCATGTGCTGCATTATAATAATATTCTGTTCCATAAAGAACTGTAGGTTGTCCGTGAGTTGGATTATGCCATGTATCAGCACCAGCAATAAGTGTTACGTTATCAAGATAAGCAGGATCGGCAAATTGATATTTTTCATAATAGAGGATCTTATTTAATTGAGCATTAAGTTGTGTATCATTTGTAGCAGAAAGACGGCTGTAATAAATATCTGGAAAATAATCACCATCAACCGAACCGTAATAAAGGTCAGTTGCCTTATTGGTTTGTGTACCGTTTGCAGAAGCAGGGATTTGGCCAGTATCACCAACAATCACAATAAAGCTTGGAACCATATCTTGAATATATTCTGCTTGAATCCAACTTTGAATTGCATTTGAAGTGGTAAGATCATAATTCTCTACAACTGTAAAACCTTTCTTTGTTTTCCACTCGATATATTCTTGTAATAGAGCGTTACTTTCAAACATATCATCGGCAATCAAAAGCATTTTAATAGGATATGTTGTCAGGTCAGGATGATCTTCATAATCACGGCTATTGATGATGTTATGATAAACATCTTCAAAATAAGGCGAGTAAGTTGAAATTCTTTTATGTTCAGTTAAATATTCATTGCTGCCTTCAAAAGTTACTTCTACTTCGATGTTGTTGAAAACTTCAATTGTTCCCCTTGCAGCATCATAATTAATTGGATTTACAGTTAAGCGTGCAAGACGAACTCCACGCATAACTCCTAAAATTTCAACGTTTACAAGCTCAGTATTGTATTTTTGCATATACATTTCTTCATTGTAAGCAAATTCGATATCTCCCGGATTTTGACTTTTAGAGAGTGACGGCTGTACCGGCATGATCAAATTTGTAATACCATGATCACTCAATAAATACTCCATAATAT
>JAYEKK010000146.1:0-3049 GCA_034660955.1 Candidatus Cloacimonadota bacterium
AAAAATTTTAATGATAAGCTAACTAAAGTAAATGATGAAATCATTAATTATCAAAAACGTCAGAAATATGATGAGGTCTGGTATAGATTTAAAAATTCTTTTAGTCAAAACCAGAATGATTTCATTAATGATTTATTAGCTTCTTATAAAAATGCGTTTGGTTCTATGGAGTTACGAAATCTTAATAGTATTGTGTTAATTCTTAAAGCACTTAATAAAGAAGAAAAAGCAGTCGAAATAATGAAAGATTTCTTCGAGAAAAAAGCAGAATACCTAAAAGAAGAAGATACTTTTTATAATCCAATACCAAATGATCTTGATGAAGAAGTGAAAAATCTTTATCGGGAAACAATCAAAGAATCTGAAATCATCAAACCTTTAGATAAGGTATTGGATAAAGTTTTAAGTCATGGTTGGAGTAATAAAGATGAAGAAATGCTGAAATTTTATAAAATTGAAGACTATTATAAACTATTTATATCAGATAATGAAAATGTTGGGCATTATGTCTCAAAATTAATTATTTGGTCGAAATCACATAATAATAGTTTTCAAGTTGAAGCTGGGAAAATTGCTGTTGAAGCATTAAAAAGAATTTGGAATGAATCTGATTTCAACAAAATCAAACTTCAAAAAGTATACAAATTAGATTTTGATAGTGAAGACGAAAATTAATTATAGCTCTATCTAAAATTATTATAATTTCTATTAAGATTAAATTCTTTTCTTGACTCCAAACTAATATTAACTCATTAGATAGCTGTGAGTTGAAACTGAATCAAAAAAAAGGACGGGAATAAACCCGTCCTCTCTCTTTGCTACATTTATACTTAGGAGGGACTCTATAAAACTTCATAACGAATTCAAAATATATCTGTTTATAATAAATCGGTATTATAAAAATCATGTTAAGAAATTTTTGATAACAAGCGTTCAGAAAGATATTCTGTTTGAGTCCGGCAACTGACGGATGAGTTAATAGCTTTTAGCTTGTTCGATTGAAATTTTAATGATTTTTATGCACCGAGAGCTTTTCTTTGGTTCGTTTCTTTGGTCGGTACAAAAGAAATGAACGATAACCTTCCGAAGGCAAAGAGTATTTTGAAAGTTCTATAACCTTCGGAAGGATTACTTTCGTGTAACTCAAAGCTCTGTCTTTGAGAATCGCAAACAATAAAGAATACGTCGTTTAAAGCAACGATATTTTGCTTCGCAAAGCCAAAATTTAATGTTTGCGTTACTTTTTCTTACCTTCTGATGCTAACTTAAGATATCCTTCAAGATTTTTTGTATATTCTTTCAGCGCAACTCTTCCTTTATCTGTAAGAGAAATTGTTGTTTTTGGTTTCCTGTTTTCAAATTGTTTGCGCATCTTGATGTATTTTGCTTCTTCCAGTTTTCTTAAGTGTGTACTCAAATTCCCATCAGAAACATCTATCTCTTTCTTGAGATATGTGAAATTAGCAGATTCAGCTTGAAGTAGTATTATCATTATTGCTAAGCGAACTCGTGAATGAATGACCGCATCTAATTCAGCAAAGTTACCGGTCATTTTTGTACTCTTGCCCGTTTATGTAAGATTATCCCGGGAATGATATTGTTCACTATAAGAAGAAGCACAAACGTTCCCATAAAAACAACTTCACTTTTTATGATAAGAAAGAGTACACTTCCGATCCACCAGAGTATTCCATTAATTATCGACATTCTCTGTTTTATAATAATTCCTGTAGAAACAGTTGCAATTCCCATTAACAAACAAATCATTGTATAGATCACATGCAATTTATAGGCATCCAGAAAGGGAAAAACAAAGCCAACAAAGAACATTGCTATCATTGTACAAATCCAGATAGCACCTAATCCAAGATCGGGATATTTGATAACTCCCTGTTTAGATAAAGTCTTTTTGGAATAAACAGCACTGGTAATTGCTCCTCCAAAACAAAATAGTGCCCATGAATATCCGATCAGGTTGAACAGTTCAAACTCAATCAGAATGTACATTGCCACAATAGCGAGAGAAATCAGAATTCCCCACAAAAGATGATAAAAACCTGATTGATCTTGTTTTTCTTTAGTTTTCTCAATCATCTCTTTAATTACTCCTAAAGCTTGCTCATTAGTTATTTGATCCATGCTGCCTCCTTTTTTGTATCAAAGTACTTTGCGATACAAAGTTATTTTTATTACGAAGGTTTTCTTGTCAAATTATTTTTTGGGAGCGTTAACTTAACTGTGGCTAAAAAACACATAATGTTAATCGAGAGAAGAGGTTACACTACAATTTACTTGTGTTATCCTTGATTAAAGTTGTCCTGAGCGAAGACGAAGGGATCGGGGAAATATCAAATCATAGATTCCCGCTTCCGTAAAAGCTTACTCTTAAGAAGGAATATTTTGTGATCTAATATGTTTATAATAAATCGGTATTATAAAAATCATGTTAAGAAATTTATGAGAATAAGCGTTCAGAAAGATATTCTGTTTGAGTCCGGCAACTGACGGATGAGTTAATAGCTTTCAGCTTGTTCGATTGAAATTTTAATGATTTTTATGCACCGAGAGCTTTTCTTTGGTTCGTTTCTTTGGTCGGTACAAAAGAAATGAACAATAATTACTTAAAATGTAAAATTAAAAGTTAATAATGAGATGTACTTTTTGTACAATAGATTCCCGTTTCCGTCAAAAGCCGGACAAGGTTCACGGGAATGGCAGATCAATTATATTAACGTTACTTCCACTGCCTGCTTATCTCATAACAGCTTATTGCTGCACATACTCCCACATTCAAAGAATTCTTCCAGCCCGAGAGTGGAATTTGTATTATTTCATCTGCAATTTTTAGAGTTTCTTCTGATATTCCCAAAGCTTCATTGCCGAGGATGAGTGCACATGGTTTTTTAAATTTTGTTTTGGAAATATCTATGGAATGAGTTGTTGTTTCCAGGGCATAAATAGTAAAGCCACCTTTTCTTAACTCTTTTATTACATTTTCTACAGAAGCATGAGTTGACCAATTAACATATTCATCTGTTCCCATTGCGGT
>JAYEKK010000147.1:0-3014 GCA_034660955.1 Candidatus Cloacimonadota bacterium
CGAATGGATCAATAAAGCAAAAAGTAGGTGGTAGTTTAGAATTATGTAAGACATTATCAATTTCATCTTCGAAATTAGCATTCATCACTACCCAATTCTGTTTAAATTTATTAAGTTTTTTTAATTTAGGCTCTAAGATGTCTAAACATTTTGTTTCTTTATCAATACATATCAAATCAAACTCTCTTTCTGTATCTTGTTCTATAAGTTCATTAGCAATATCTGCTACAATTATTGGTGAGCCATCAACACAAGATTTTTTTTCTTCAGTTTCGTAATACTCACCAGGTCCACTGAATCCATCAATATATAGTAAATGTTGTCTTACTCCAATCTTTTTTGCTTGTTTGAACAAAATTCTTGCCCAAGGTGCAATATAACTTTGAAGAAGTTTTAGTTTTAATTTTGTTTGTTCTTTAATTACCCAGGGTATTTCCATTATTAATTTCTCCTTAAACCATTTCCGCTGTTTTCATCAAAACATCATTCATAATTACTTCATTCGCTATCCCAATAAGGTGCAAAGTTTACAACGGTGAGATTGGAGTTAACTAATTATATGTCAAATAATTCATTGCTCCCGTAAATCATAACCCCAATGATTTATCTATCCTGGTTTTCGTTACTGAAAGTACTTCTGCAGTTTCTACATTCAGGAGTTTCATATAAATTTCAAAGCAGTCATTTTTTTCATACAGTTCACCGGCTATCAGCATATCGGCACCCATTATTTTCCCAACTTCAACCGCTTTATTCAAATCGGTAAATCCTGTAAGCTGCAGTTTCTGTTCTTCAATTATTTTTTGCAGGTCATTCCGTTCAATAGCTTTAAAAGTTTTATTTACGGAAAATGCAAACAGCAGGTTGGCAGTAAAATATTCTGCATTCACTTTCAGTTCTTCTTTTGAACACATGATCGGCAGTACAGCAGCAGGAGTTCTATCCGGTATTTTAATGGAAGAATAATCTTGAAGCTGGGTTATTGCTCTTGTAAATAATTTCTCCAGAGTCACTTTATTTTCTTCCGTTTCTATCTTGGTTGCCTGCAAATATTCATCTCCACCGGATAGCGGTTTTCCAAAATAATTATGTAGTTCCTCTTTCACTTTGCGAATAATTATAGCTTCCAATTTATCGGTTTGGAAATTTTCACCGGTGTGATGACTTACACTTCCGGGAACACCACCCTCGCTTTCACCTTTTTCTCCATAGGTTAGGAATACATAGTTAGCAAATGTATATTGCGAGATCTGACGAAGTACATACTCACCACCCAAAGGCAAACCTCCCGTTCCAATACTGAAGAGTTTAATACCTTTCTTTTTAGCATCATGAACAGCACTTACATAAGTGTATTTCTGGTTATAATTCAGGTGAGGTGGCGCATCGGTGATGATGAAGGCTAAGCGCACACCATTTTTACGCCAGCGTATTTTAGTGAGAGCATCCTTTAGAGCAGACTGCAGGTTTTCAGGTCTATCTCCACCACCATCGGCTCTTACCAGAGATAGTTGATTCTGAAATTCAGGAAGGCTGTCATTAAACGGGATAATTTTTGTATTATATACATCTTCGATATCTCTGTATAATACCATTCCGTAACGTATATCGGGAGTGGGGGAAATTTCGGAGATATTAAGATTGATGATCTCGATGCTGTTACGAAGCCGCTTGATCTCTTCACCCATACTTCCGGTGGTATCCAATATAAATAGAATATCAAGTGGGATATTTTCCGATGAAGCTTTTTGGATATTTGCCATTGAAATATCTATCTCACGTTTTCCCTGCCGGTATATCATCATTTTTTTGATAATGCCGGAATATTCTACTTCCAGCCTGTATTCATAATACCTTTTTTTATATTCCGAGGGGAAGAAAAGATAACGTCCGTCAGAATAAGATAATCCGCTTTCCAGTTCTGTCTTACCGGCAAAGACCTTTATTTTTGCATCGGGAAGAGATTTTCCCTGCCCGTCTTTTATATTCAGTATAATTCTTTCGGTTATTTCAATAGGAAGTGACTTCACCCGTCTTTCATATTTTTCTAAGAAATTCAAAAAATAATTGAATTGCTTATTATCATCCACAAAACCGGCTTTCAATCCCGAATATGAAGATGCAGTAACACCGGAGTGAGATGGGCGTGCTTTCTTTACCTCTTTTGTCTTGGGAACAGGTTTTTCATCTACCGGATCAGAAGTAGTCTTTCCAATTGTTTCAATTATCTCAATTTCACTATCATCTACGATTTCAATATCTTCTTCTATTATTACAAACTTTGAAACAGATTTATCTTTGATCGTTTCTATACCCTCAATTTCACCACCCCTTGTCTCCTCACCTTCTTTATCGGAATCATCTTTGGCTTCCTTTGCAGCTTTAGTTTTTCCTGAACTTGCTTTAATACGTTTAGTTACTTCACCCTTATCTTCTTCTTCGTCTTTAACAACATGCCGGGTAAGCACAAAGTTCAGGTTTGTGGTTTGGTTATGCCTGATCATTACATCATTCACCCTGTCAGTTATAAAACCGCTACCTTCACAAATAACATTATATTTTCCCGTTGGTATATTTGTAATAGAATAAGAACCGCTTTTCTTTGATCGGGTTTGAAACTCTGTGCCTTCAATAATTATATTTGCTTTTGAGATGGGTTTTCCTTTAACATCGGTTACAGAACCTGCCAGCTTCCCTTTATCGTCTGTTACTTTTTCGGCTTGTTTTACTTTAGTTTGCCCCAGTAATAATGAGCAGGTAAGAAGCATTATTATTAATATTACAGTTAATATTTTTTTCATTTTTCACTCCCCTTTTAAAACTAATACTCACTTAAATTAATATTCCAATAAGATACAAAGTTCAAAAATTTAAGTTTACGCCGGTAAGATTGGAGTTAACTATTTATATGTCAAATAATTCATTAGTAAACACTATGAAATAAAATCTGAGATTCTTCGTGAGATTTGTAGAAAAAAATTTCTTCATCCTTTGTCAAACTTCGTCTTGGCAAG
>JAYEKK010000148.1:0-12569 GCA_034660955.1 Candidatus Cloacimonadota bacterium
GCCTTCCGAAGCGGAAGCTTCGGAAGGAGGAGTGAAAAATATTGAACAGTAATCCAAAACTTTTCTTTTTCGTGCTTATTCGTGTTAATTCGTGGTTTCATTTCTTTTCCTAAAATTCTATTCCCTTTCTTGCTTCAACGCCTAATACAAAATAGTGTTTTATCTCTTTCATTTCGGTAACGAGTGAAGCACGATGTAAAACCTCATTTTTGGCATATCTACCCGTCATAATAATTTCCGCATCGGTGTCCATTTCCATCAGTTCGATCTGTTTTTCCAAAGAAAGCAATTTCCATTTTACAGCTACGTTGATCTCATCAATAACAATTATATCATATTTATTGGAAGTTATAACTTCCTTGCATTTATCAAAAGCTTTTTCCGCTTCTTCAAAATCTATTTTAGATGGACTTTCCGGATTTACGAGTTGTGCAGTTCCAAATTGGAAAATATCCAAGTTTTCCTGTTTAGATAAAAACTTGATCTCACCATATTCAAAATTCTTCTTCATGAACTGGATTAAGCATACTTTCTTTTCCTGACCCAGTGCACGAATGAGCAACCCTAAAGCTGCAGTAGTTTTACCTTTTCCATTTCCTGTGTAAATTTGTATCATAATTTCCCTCTATGTACTAATGACTGACCAATTAATTTTTCACATTTTCATTAATTGTGTTTCTTAATATTCGTGTCAACAATCTTGTTGTGTTCTAATGACTTTTATTCCAGTAATAGTTAAGAATCAGAATTCAATTGACATTAGAAAACTTATTTAAAAGATAGAATGGAAACAGATAGGAAATAGTATGAAAGAGAAATTTGATTTTGGTCCATATTTATACATTTTACCGGCAGCAATAATTATTATTGTTTTCCGGTTAATACCGATCATTCTATCGTTCATTGTTAGTTTTTATGATTGGACGATAACAGGTCCCGGTAAATTTATCGGACTTGAAAATTATATCACGATGTTTCATGATGGTGAATTCTGGCAATCGATGCTGAACACATTTTATCTCGTAATTTTTGTTGTTCCGGTAAGCTTAGCTCTTTCTCTTATTTTTGCAAATTTCTTAAATGGAATTGAGAAATTAAAGAGTCTTTTTCGCTCAATATATTTTATTCCAACTGTAACCTCAATGGTTGCCATTTCTATTGTTTGGAAGATCATCTTTAATCAGCAGACAGGGTTGGTAAATTTTTTCCTGACCAAAATTGGATTTGATCCGATGGGCTGGTTAGCAGAAAGCCGCGGAGTAACAGATATTTTTCTAAGCAGCCTTGGAATGAATTTCAGTGGTTTTGTTCAAACTCTTTCGGGTGGAATCGGAATGAACTACAATACGCTTTATTTACTGCTTGGAGGTCCTTCGTTGGCTTTATTCTGCATTATTATTGTAACTATTTGGAAAGGACTTGGCTACAATACTATTATCTATCTTGCAGGACTACAGAACATTCCAAAAGTATATTATGAAGCTGCTGATATTGACGGAGCAGGAAAGATAAGACAATTCTTCAAGATCACATGGCAGATGATCTCACCAACTACTTTCTATGTTTTGATGATGACAACTATTGTAACTTTCCAGGTTTTTTCACAAATATATTTAATGACCGGTCCTCCGGTTGGAGGTCCTCTTGGAACGACCAAAGTAATCGTTTATTTCTTATTTGATAAAGGATTTGGCGAAAGCAATAACCTGAGCTATGCAAGTGCTATCGCTCTTGTTCTATTTGGAATCATCCTAACCCTCACATTATTCCAGAAACGCCTTGAAAAGAAAGTACATTATTAAAGGTAATTACATGAAAAAATCAATATCATACATAATTCTCAGCGTTTGCGGTTTGTTAATGATCATTCCGTTTATCTGGATGATAACTACATCAGTTAAATCTCAATTGGAAGTAAATAAAGGTAATGTCGGATTTTTGCCCATTGAACAATATTCCACTTATGAGGAAGATGGTAAAATATATCGGATCACTCCTGTGAAGGCAGATGGTGACAGCACTTATATTCATATCTTCGATGAAAATATGAATCGTATTCGTTCATACGAGAAAGTTGCTACTTCTGATATTGTAGATAAAAAAGAGTTTAAATTACATTTTGAAAATTATAAAGAGGCATTCACGAAAGTTCCATTTAAACGATATTTTATAAATACTTTATTTGTTTCATTTTCAGTCGTGTTTGGAGTACTCATAACAGGTTCATTGGCAGCGTATGCCTTCGCTACAATGAGGTTCAAGGGTAGAGATTTTATTTTCTATCTTTTTATAAGTATGATGATGGTTCCGCAACCGGTTTATTTAATTCCATCTTATGTGCTATTAAATCATATGGGCTGGATCGATACATATAATGCTCTAATAATCCCCTGGATAGCTAATATCTTCACGATTTTCCTACTCCGGCAGCAATTTAAAACAATCCCTGATGAGCTTTTTGATGCTGCCAGAATTGATGGTTGCGGACGTTTCCGTACTTTATGGACGTTAGTTCTTCCACTTTCTAAATCTGTGATCGTAACAGCAGCTATTTTTGGTTTTATAGGAAGTTGGAATAGTTTTATGTGGCCTCTTGTAATGACGGATAGTCCTGCCATCAGAGTGCTTCAGGTAGGTCTCAGTTACTTCTCACAAGAAGCTTCTGCGCAAACATCTCTCTTAATGGCTGCTTCTACCTTTAGTATTCTTCCGCTGGTTATTTTATTCCTTTTTGCTCAGAAACAGATCATTGCCAGTTTTGCTTCGAGTGGATTAAAAGGGTAACCTCACCCTAAATTCCCTCTCCTATCAGGCGAGGGATACCGGAGAGAAATAAAGAAAAACTTACTTTGTATCTCGTTCACTCAGCTTAAAAGACTGGCTGATGAAATCCTGAACGAGTATTTGCTCAGACAAGAAAAGAATATGTCGTTTGAAGCAACGATGTTTTACTTCGTAAAGCCATCTTATTTTTGCTTTGCAAAGCCAACATTAAATGTCTGAGTTACTATATTGCGTTTACTCTAAAACGATATCTATCCTATTTAAAACTTATATCCAACCAATAATTGAATTAAATTATTTTTTACATTTACCGTTGTATCCTCTTCTGGCTTCCATTCTTTAACAATTGTTGTCAAACTAAAGGAATATCTTGCATCAAGAATAATTTTATTCATGGAGTATGAACCTCCTAGAACGAGACCAAAATCTATACCGGACATAGTAGCAACTTCATCTAAATTACCGCTTTCTTCAATAGATCCATCGTCTAATAATTCATAGGTACCTCCCATATATATTCCTAAAGAGGGTCCTGCAAAAGCACTGATATTTTCACCAAGTTCATAAGTACCCAAAACCGGAATATCAATATAATCAACTATAAAATTTAAACCATAGCCATCTTCATCATACTTAGCACCTTTTCTACTGTAATATACTTCCGGTTGAATATTTATTTTATCATCTTTTGTATAAACCAGAAAGCCCCCTACTGAAAAGGTTGTAAGTTTTTGTGGTCCTATTCCATAAAACTCGCTGTCGGGTCCGGTTAAGGTTGCAAAGTTAACACCGCCCTTGATGCCTTTTCCTGTCATTTCCCAAGCCAGAACATTAGATGTAATGACTATGAGTAACAGTAAAATAAAAAATAAGATCTTGTTTCTTTTCATAATAATTTCCTCCTGGATAATTACATTTTATTTAAAACTTATATCCAACCAGTAATTGAATTAAATTATTCTTCACAATTAAGCCATCATCTTCAATCCATTCATCTTCAGCCCAAAAATCATAGGCAGTAACAACACTATTTAAACTAAAAGCATATCTTGCATCAAGGACTAAATTACCGGTTGAAAATGAACCACCAAAAACTAAACCAAAATCAATACCTGACATTGTAAACCATTCTGTCATAGCCCCAGTATCACTATAACCATCAGCATCGAGATCGTAATTTCCACCCATATAAATTCCTAAAGAGGGCCCTGCAAAAGCTCTGATATTTTCAGCAATTTCATAAGTTCCCAAAACTGGGATTTCTATATAATTCATAGTAAAGGTTATGTTTACATCATCTTCGTTAAAATTTACGCCTTTTTTACAGTAATATACTTCCGGCTGAATGTTTATCTTATCATCTTTTGTAAAAACCAAAAAACCACCGACAGAAAATGTTGTGATCTTTTGAGGTGTACTTTCAAAAAATTCTCTGTCGGCTCCACCTACCGTTGCAAAGTTAACTCCACCCTTAATGCCTTTTGCTGTCATTTCCAAAGCTAGAATATTGGATGTAGTAACCATAATTAACAGTAACATAAAAAATAAGATCTTGTTTCTTTTCATAATAATTTCCTCCAGAATAATTAAAAACATCAGATTAATGCTCATACAAAGTTGCGTTGACATATAGTGAATAAGAAAAGGAAAGTTTCTTGTTTTATACTATACAATCATAAAATGTTACCTCCTTTTCGAGACCTTAGTTATTAAACTATATTAATCATTAGATTTACAAATTCAAATAAATTTAGATAAAAGAGTGTTGTCAAATTATTTATTCCTGAAGATTTCATCAATTTATACAGAGATATTTCGTCTATACAAAAAACGCTGCTACAATTATATAACCAACTATACGGAAAGAATATACAATAATTGAAAATTTAAGGAAATTTATACGAAAAATTCCTGCTGCGATTGTAATGGGATCTCCCACAAATGGTGCCCAGGCAATAAATAAACTGTAAGTTCCATACTTACGCACATATCTGATAGCTTTTCTGCCATTTTTACTTTTTCTCAGTTTAGGAATGAGTGGTCTGCCGATAAGCCTGCCGATCCAATAATTGGCAGCACAACCTAAACTATTTCCGATT
Organism: Candidatus Cloacimonadota bacterium; assembly: GCA_034660955.1. Classification (GTDB taxonomy): domain Bacteria; phylum Cloacimonadota; class Cloacimonadia; order Cloacimonadales; family TCS61; genus Tenebribacter. Next base: position 4,884 of record JAYEKK010000148.1, read on the forward strand.
GAGCAGGCAATAAGAGCAGGGATAGGTGGAGCTCCAGCTGCCAGTGCCGCAAGTAGAATTGCAGAAGAGCTGGCAGGTACAATTGTAGCTGCAATGAACGATGTAAAAAAGAGCGATAACACTCCATAATTATTTACAAAATCTAACAGCCAGGGAGAGAGGTTCATTTATTTAGCCTAAACAGCTATATTCATCTATTTCCCAATTCGATGGGTTATTTTGAATATACTGTTTTTTATTATTCAGATCATTTTTATTTCTAATAATATGATCATAATAACTTCTCTGCCAAACATGATAGCCTTTGGAATTATGAATATCGTTTATTAATTTTGATGAATTCATTTTAAATCTTCCAATAATTTTGGATATTTTCATTTTTCTTCGTTCAATCCGTAGGGGTAATTCACGAATTACCCCTTTATTTTGTGATGAATTATCTTTGGATGATTCAAGAATCGTTTCTTTTAATCTGGGCGATTCGTGAATCTTTCGTTTCACTTTGGGCGATTCGTGAATCGCTTGTGTTGCATCGGGCGATTCGTGAATCTTTCGTTTCACTATGGGCGATTCGTGAATCATTTGGTTTTTTTCGGGCGATTCGTGAATCGCCCCTACGATCCAAATTATGCCGTGGATATGATTTGGCATTATCACAAAATCATCCAGTTTTATTTTTTCGTAATTCTTCGGGATTTGATACCAACAATCGTTAATAATATTTCCAGCATTATTTAAATGCATCAAACCATTTTCTATTTCACCAAATATTTCTTCCCTTTTATAAGAACAAATTGTAATAAAATATGCTCCCGACCAAGAATAATCATAACTTTCCAAACGCAAAGAATTTTTTCTTTTCATCAAATAATAATTTGATCTTTTATTTCATGTTCATCTGCTTTTAAATCTATTATTTCTAAATCAAATTCAAAAAGCATTTCACGTAAATTCTCCAGAACCGGATTTTCTGTATAAAAATGCCCCGCATCAATAAGTGGTATGCGACTATCCAGAACTGTGTGATAGGTAAAATCAGCAGAGACAAAAACATCTGCTCGTCCGTAAACTTTAGGTATTAAAGATGTTCCACTCCCACCACAGATCGCAATTTTTTTTACTTTTGCTTTTGCAGATTTTCCTGCTTTCCACAATTTCACGAATGGAGCCTGCAAATTTTTCTTAACTTCTGCAGCAAAATCCTCAAGTGTCATTTCGTTTTTCAATTCACCTAGTATGCCAAGTCCAAAGTTTTCACTCTGTTTTTCCTGTAGATAAACTGCATATGCCGGAGTTTCATAAGGATGAGCTTTTTTCATTGCTTCGATGACTTTATTTAATTTAAAAGAATCAACAAAGAATTCCAATTTTCGTTCAACAATTTTTTCCAATTTATCTTTAGAACCAAGAATCGGATTGCTTCCTTCTTCCGGCATAAATTGTCCGCTAACTTCATAATCATTCATGCAATTACTATAATTTCCAATAACTCCTGCTCCGGAAGCAAAGACAGCGTCTGCCACTTTCACCATGCTATCAGAAGGTACATAAACTGCAACTTGAAATAATGTTGAACCGGTTTCATTTGAGAGAAATTTCAACTTAGATAATCCCAGTTTTTCAGCGAGTGCAAAATTCACTCCCTTTTTGATAACATCCAGATTTGTATGAGCACAAAAAACTGATATATCATTTTTGATCAATTTTAAATAGATTGGATTTGTGATTTTACTTATTGGTTTGAAAATGAAAGGATGATGTGAAATTATCAAATCAACATTTTCTTTTATAGCTTTATTGATGGCATTTTCTGTAACATCCAATGTAAGCAATATTTTTTTCACTTCTTGGTTTCCATCACCAAGCTGGAAGCCTACGTTATCCCATTCATACGCAAGAGCAGGATTGGCTATTTTGTTTAAATGTGCAACAATTTCAGAAACTCTTGTAATATTAATTTTCATTCCTAATTCCTCATCCCTAATTTCTAATCGTTATTTAACGTCCCATGGATACACGATCCAGTTAGTTCCGGCATTTTCACCCACAAAATCAGGTTTGAATTTACTTGTCTCTTTAAGATGAATAACTGCAGTATGCAAGCTTTTAGGAAAAAGTGCTTCAATATATTCTTTTGCCTTCACAAAAGTACCGCCAGAATCTGCAACTTCATCAACCAGCAACACGCTCTTATTTTGAAAACCGATATTTACAGGTAAATCCTGCACAATTGTTGGATCATCAAGCAAATTATCTTCACTATCATAATTTATTATTCCTATGGAATAGAGTGGTTTGGGGAATCTTCCGTCATGCGGAAGAAATGTTCTTAATATTCTCGCAGGAATCCAACCACCTGTTGCAATTCCGATCACTATATCAATTTGAATTCCACTTTCAGTAATTTCATCTGCTATCTTTTTTACCAATTCGTGCAGCTGATCATAAGAATATCTTACCTTTATAATTTCTGCCATATTTATTCCCCCAGTTTTTCTTTTACTTCCCAATATGTAAAACCTTTACGCGTCAAGTAGTTTAATATTTTCTCATTTTGCTCATTTTTTTTTAGATTGAAAAATCGTCTTTCTGCTTTCTGTATATTTGCTTCCAGAATATCGTTAGCTGTTTTGGAATCGAATTTCTTTTGTAGTATATTTGAAATAATCTCTTCTTTAATTTTCTTTGCATAAAGCTTGTTTTTTATTTCTACTCTACTTTTTGAGTTTCTAATAAGATCTTCTGTGAGCATTTCTGCAAATCTAGAGTCGTTAATAAAGTTAAGGGAAACTGCTTTTCTTAGTAACACAGGCTGAAGTTCTTGTTTAAGAAATATTCTTTTGGAAAGAAATTCCTCGCATTCGCCCAAAGAGCGTTCACGGTAGGCAAGAAAATCAAGCAGTTTATTCCATGATTGCTTTTTTATCTCCTCAAGAAGTTTAGCAGTTTCTTCATCGTTAAGCTCAAAATAATCAAGCTGTCCCTTACAATAAAAATGGAGGATCTTATCCGGTAAGATCCCCCAATATTCGTTATTAACTAAAACTATCGATGTAGTTTTAGTCCTTTTTATCGTCTTTAATTTCATCTTCTGATGATTCGATAAGTCCTAAAGCTTTTTTTACTTTTATTTCAATCTCTTCTAAGATCTTTTCATTTTCAAGTAGGAATTCTTTAACTTTTTCAGATCCCTGCCCGATTTTGGTTTCACCATAAGAAAACCAAGAACCGCTTCTGTTTACAATATCGTATTCTACAGCTAATTCAACTAAAAGATCAAAGCGGGATATTCCTACACCAAATATAATTGGAAATTCTACTTTTTTAAATGGTGGTGCAAATTTGTTTTTAACGATCTTTACACGCGTTTTATTTCCCACGATTTCTGCACCTTGTCCAATTTGTTTAATAGATCCGATTCTTCTTACTTCCATTCTTACGGATGAATAAAATTTGAGAGCAACTCCACCGGTTGTTGTTTCCGGATTCACATATGCAGGAACACCTATTTTCATCCGTGTTTGATTAATAAAGATCACTGATGTATTTGATTTACTGATGATAGCGGTAAGTTTGCGAAGTGCCTGAGACATCAAACGTGCCTGCAAACCAACATGTGTATCACCCATATTACCTTCGATCTCAGCTCGCGGTACAAGTGCTGCCACAGAATCAATCACAATAAGATCAATTGCATTACTGCGCACGAGTGTCTCCACGATTTCAAGAGCCTGCTCACCTCCATCAGGTTGGGAAAGAAGAAGATTTTCCGTATCAACTCCAATATTCCCGGCATAGACAGGATCAAGTGCATGTTCTACATCTATGAAAGCAACTACACCATCTTGCTTCTGAGATTCTGCAACACAATGCAAAGCAAGCGTTGTCTTACCGGAAGCTTCAGGACCGTAGATCTCTGTGATCCTTCCTCTTGGAATTCCACCAATTCCAAGAGCTGCATCTAAATTGATAGCTCCTGTGGGAATAACGCCAATAGTTGTATTTGGCTTATCTCCCATTCTCATGATCGTACCAATACCGAATTGTTTATCCAGTTGAGTGAGTGCTGTTTTCAAAGCTGAATGTTTATCTTTTGTAGCCATAATTAACTCCTTGTTTAAAATTTAAAATTAATAATCTCAATATACCGTGGTCCCTGAGATCTCAGCAAACTCTTATATAATGTAGCTTCCGAAACCTTAAAGTCTTTTATCTTTAACTCTGTAGTTAATATTTGTTCTATGGTATTTTCTGGCAACCTTTTTTTTATTCTACCCAAAGTTATATGAAAACGTAACCTTCTGGAATCAATTTTATAACCCATTTGTCTTAATCTACTTTTTAATCTTTTTAATATTTTTAGTATTAGGCTATCATTATTTTCTAAACTGACCCAAATAATTTTTGGATCTCTGCCAGGTAGAATTTCCAATTTTGGGTTTGTAAATAAAAGTGCAGAAAGTTCTGAAAAACTTGTTTCTAAAAATTCTGCAATTTCGGGAATATCCTCTTCTTTTGTCTCACCAATAAATTGGAAAGTAATATGAAGATTTTCTCTTAGAACCCAATTAACGCCGTAAGGACAAAATGAACGAAAAGTGCTTATTATTCCCGCAACATTTTCTTTGATGTTTTCAGGAAGATCGAGAGCAACAAAAGTTCTCATTATCTCTTATAGCCAATATCAATTAAAAAATTCTTACGTTGAGTAATGTCACTATCAAGTTCTATTCCCTTAGGAGATGAACCATCGATAACACCAAGAACTCCCCTTCCCTGCTCAGTCTCTGCCAATACCACCTGCACTGGATTTGCCGTAGCACAAAAGATATTTACTACTTCTCTGCATGCTTTTACAGACGGTAGAACATTAAGAGGAAATGCGTCTTTTAGAATTATAAGGAATGTATGTCCTGCTCCAATTCTGCGTAAATTATCAGTTGCAATCCGCATAAGATCATCATCAGTTCCTTCTTTACGAACAAGGCAAGGACCGGACGCTTCATTAAATGCAAGTCCAAATTTAATACCCGGAACACTATTTACCATTGCTTCAAACAGATCTTCAACTGTTTTAATGAAATGTGACATTCCAAATATAATATTACAATCTTCGGGGAAATTGATTTTTTCTAGAACAAGTTCCATTTTTTACTCCATGGTTTTGAATTGGTTACAAAATGAGTATTGTGTAATTAACAGTAAAGATTTTTTTGAAATTTTAAGCAAAAAAAAAAGACCGTTACCGGTCTTTTCCTTGATTTATTGTTTTTAAACAACTTTTTTTACTTTGTTACCCTTCAAACAAGAAGAACATACTTTAACGGACTTAACCTTTCCGTCAATCTCCGCTTTTATTTTATGGAGATTAGGATAAAATTTCCTCTTAGTTGCGTTCAAAGCGTGACTTCTATGATTACCAACTTGTGCTCCTTTTCCACAGATATCACAAACTCTTGACATAATAATACCTTCCTAATCCTTTATTTTTCATTAGATTGAACTAAAAAAAAATCCCTGCCTTATCTGGCAAGAAATTATTTTTATTTATCAGTTCCTTTAACTATTCTGCAGTATTATTAATTTTATATTGTCATATATTTTAAGAATAATAATTTATGGAATTAATTATGAATAATAATAAATTTGAAGTACTCTTACAAAATGAGAGTAAGAAGATATACAATTATCTTTTAAAGATCCTCCGCAATAAAGAGGATGCCGAAGATATCCTTCAGGAAACATTTATTGCATTCCATAAAAAAATGAATTCTGTAAATGAATCTTATTATAAAAATTACTTATTCAGAACTGCATATCATAAAGCTCTTAACCTAATTAAAAAGAGAAATGCAAAAAACAAACTGGTTACAAATTACCATGAGATGGAACATTTTGAAGATAAGCAAACTAAGAATAATGAACAAAAAAATAAGCTTGTTAAAGATGCACTTTCCCAACTTAAACCGGAAGAAGCATTATTAATTGAATTACAATTTTATCAAAAAATGAATTACAAACAAATTGCCGAAACACTGGAAACAACTCAATCTGCAGTTGATTCCAAACTGGTACGTGCAAAGAAAAAATTAATAAAAATAATAACCGAACAAAAGAAAATGCAGGAAAAGAGACCAAGCATTGTCTAAAAAGACAGAGGTGAGGAAAAATGAAGCAAAAAAATGAATGTGATTTTAAGAAAAAATTGAATGCCTATATTGCCGGCGAACTAAGTGAGATGGAACACAATAAAGTTCGCGAGCATATCAGCAGTTGTCACCTCTGCCAAAACGAGATAAGAACATTACAACAAGTTGATACTTTTCTTTTTCAATATACTGAGGAAGAAGTTCCTGCAGGATTCAATGAGAAAATATTAAATTCTGTATCTAAAAACCGCGCAAATCCATTCATGAGAAAAGTAATCAGTTTTTCCATCGCTGCATCTGTAATAATATCTTTCATGGCTGGGATTATGCTTAGTAACGGACTTTATGCAGAAACTACTGATTTTGATATTACTATCGGTGAAGATTCTTTATTCAGTTATTTTGAAGGAGATTATGATGTCTAAAAAAACAATACTAATTATACTTATCGTCTCGTTAGCATTCAATTTTGCGTTCTTTGGAACATTTCTTTTTCATCGTGTGAATTTCGGTCCCGGTATCCATGGTCCAATTCATGGGAGACCAAAATTGCCGATACACTGCCGCGAAGATTTTCGTGAACTAAGAAAAAAGATGGGTGAAAAACATCGTGACTACTTTGTTGCAAGAAGACAATTCATTCTTTCTCTGCTTGAAAAAGATCTTAATGAAGAGCAAGTATTAAAAAGATTGGAAAATGCAATTGAAAAACAAATGATTAAAGAGAAAGAGATCGGTCTTTCTTTTATTAAACTCAGGAAAGAGATGACTGCTGAGGAAGCAAGACTGTTTTTCCGTCGTGATCTTGAAGCTAAAGAAGATAAACAAAAACCAAGAAGAGGAGAAAGAAAATGAAAAAATTAGTATTTGTAGTAATCGGAGTAATAGCTGTAATCGGTTTATTAACAGCTTTCGATGGAGATTGTAGAGGACATAACGATGGTAAACATCATCCAATGAGAGACAGAATGTTCAAAGATGGTGGTCACCCGGGTATGATGAAAGGAATGCATGACGGATATCAGATGATGTGCGAAGAATTAGATCTTACAGATAAACAAAAGGAACAAATGGAAGATCTTCACATTAAAAACAGGAAAAAAATGATAACTGAACGAGCTAACTTGAAGTTATTAGATATCGACAAGAGAAGTGCAATGAAAGACAAGGATTTCAAGCAAGCAAAAGCGGTTACTAAAGAGATTTTCAAAATGAAACAGGATATTGCAATTAGTAGAATTGATCAACAAGAAGAAAGATGGAATATCTTAACATCAGAGCAAAAAGAGAAAGCGGAAGAAATGATGGGAGAACATCATTCTCCAAAACGGAAAACTCTTAAAAGAAAATAATTAGAGTAAAATAAAAAAGCCATCCGCCTTACCGGATGGCTTTTTTTTATTCTGTAACATTCAAATCAACTTAATATAATCACATAACATATTAATCTTATCAACTCTTTAAATATTATTGGTTCTTTTTTGATTCATTGAATTTAGATTTGTTATCTTCATATCGAAATTGATGTTCTTTCATT
>JAYEKK010000149.1:0-12549 GCA_034660955.1 Candidatus Cloacimonadota bacterium
TCGATGCTGAGCTTTATGATTCCTATCGTGTTTTAGCTTCTATACATCAAAAGATAGGCTATAATAAATATGAAAAATTCCTTGATTATGAGGAAATGTACAAAGATAAAAGTATTTATTATGGTGAGAAAGCAGATGAATTAGTTGAAAAACGGGATAGAGTAAAAGCTGAAGCTAATGCCAACTTTAAAAAAGCAGAAGACTATCTCACTGAAACAGAAAAAAGAACTGATAAAGCTTCTGTTCTTAAAGATATAAAACGAACCCGGACTACTTTAAAGCAACTTAAAGAAGCTACTAAATCCGGTGGATTCTAATTAACTTAAATAAATAGTAAAACCCCCTTTGGTAATTTCCAAGGGGGATTTTTTTTGTGAACCCTATTTATTAAACAATATCGGGAAGAGCTGCCTTACGTGTTTAATCTTTTTAATATTTGCTAATTTACTTGAATTTTTACTTTTTGCAGAAATAATAATGTTTTCATAACCGAGTTTTTTTGCTTCTTTTATTCTTTTATCGGTTTGAGAAACAGGTCTTATTTCTCCGTTAAGTCCAACCTCACCCAGCAAAAGCGTGTTTGCAGGAAGAGTAAGCTCTTTAAAGCTGGAAAGGATTGCTGCAATAATGGAAAGATCCAAGCCAGGATCAGTAACTTTAATACCACCTGTAAGATTAAGAAATACATCATTATTACGGAGATTTACAGATAAGTTCTTCTCAACAACAGCAAGTAATAATGCCAGTTTACGATGATTGAATCCAAGAGTTACCCTTTGTGGAGTTCCATAACTTGCCGGAGACACAAGTGCCTGCACTTCCACCAGAAATGCTCTTGAGCCTTCTAAAAGGCACCCAACCGATGAACCAATATTATTCTCCCTTGTTAAGAACAATTGTGATGGATCTTTTACTTCGGATAATCCCGTTGAGAGCATTTCAAATATTCCGATTTCATTTGTGGAACCAAAACGATTCTTGGTTGCTCGAAGTAGTTTAAACTGGTTTTGTGTTTCACCTTCAAAATATAGTACTGTATCAACCATATGTTCAATGATCTTAGGTCCTGCAACAATACCGCCTTTCGTTACATGTCCAATAAGGAATATTGGGATATTTCTCTGTTTTGCAATACGTGTAAAAAATCCGGTGCATTCTCGTAATTGTGAAACACTTCCAGGTGCACTTTCCAATGAATTTAAATACATTGATTGAATGGAATCTATAATCACAATATCCGGTTCCATATTGAATATAGTTTGTGCAACTTCTTCAAAATCAGTAGCGCAATATAGAAATAATTTATCGGAACTGCAATCCAATCGCTGACTGCGAAGTTTGATCTGTTCCTGACTTTCCTCACCGGAAATATACAAAACACTTTTACCATGGTGAGCAAGTTGGTCAGAAACCTGCAACATCAAAGTAGACTTTCCAATGCCCGGTTCACCTCCGATAAGTACAACCATTCCTGGAACAATACCTCCACCAAGTGCACCGTCAAATTCTGAGATACCGGATTTTGTTCTTTGTTGTTCAGTATAATTTATATCTTTAAGTTTAAGAGGTTTTTTATTAGGTTCATTTTCAAAGAGGTCACGACCTTTATTTTTTTTATTCTTTCTTCCGGTTACACTTGTTGTCTCTTTTAGGCTGTTCCAAGCTCCGCAAGCAAGACACTTCCCACTCCATTTTGAAGTTTCAGATCCACATTCTGTACAAAAGAACATCATTTTCTCCTTTCAAAAAATTCTCGTGCTTGTTGGACATCCTTGTCTATCGCTTCAATAAGTTCATTTTTATCTTTAAAAAGCAATTCATCACGCAATTTCTTATTAAAAATTATCTCAACATTTTTATGATACAGATCATCATCAAAATCCAAAATATACGTTTCAATTTCTTTTATGCGCGTTGTCTTCATGGTTGGTGAATAACCGATATTAGTTACACCGAAATATTTCTTCTCATCGACCAACACTTCACAAACATAAACACCAATTGCCGGAATCAGTTTATTAACATCAAGAGGTTGAAGATTTATTGTGGGAAACCCGATCTTTCTTCCAATGCGGTGACCCAGCTGAACAGATCCTTGAATGGAGTAATTTCTACCCAGCAATTTAGCTGCATACTGCATGTCACCTTCCCTGATGTAATCTCTAATCAGGCTGCTGCTGATGATCTGGTTGTCAATTTTCACCGGTTCGATGAGTTCGATACTATAATTATAAATCGAGGATCTGTCCTTTAGAAATTGATAATTACCTTCACGCGAATTACCAAAATGTGTATCATAACCAACAACAAGATCTTTTGCTCCAATCTCATCTATAATGATCTTTTTTAAGAAATCCTCCGGTTGCATCTGCGCCATTTTTTCATTAAAATCAAGATACAGAACACAATTTATTCCACATTCTTTAATAAGTTTCTCTTTGTTTTTTCGCTCTGTAAGAAGATATGGAAATGTCTTTTTATGAATTGTTTCTAAGGGATGATGAAAATATGTTATTACAATAGATTTTGTGTTGTTCTTTTTAGCTTTCTTTACAACCTGCTCCAGTAGCTTGAGGTGTCCGAGATGTACACCATCAAAAGTACCCATCGTCACAACTGGTTTAGTAAAATCGCATTTTTGAGCTTTGAAATATTTCATATAAATACTATTTGGGGGTTTAGTAAACCCTCCTTAATATAACCAAATCCAACACACAGATCGGCATTGTCAAGAACGATAACTTCATTTTCATCATTTAATGATGTCTGTACATTGCCCCCATTCCGAAAGAGTTCCTTTTGCTCAGGTTTAAGCTGAATTTTTTCATACAATGAAAATATTTGAGTTAACGGAACAAGGTGCTTTTTCCAGTTATTGCTATTTAGATCTTCCAATTTAACAGCTGTATTCAGATCAATTTCACCAATTTTAGTTCTTCTTAAGGTTATTGTTGTTCCAATAGTGCCCAGTTTCTCTGCAATTGTTTCTGAGAGAACACGAATATAGGTTCCTTTACTAACGTGAGCCTTGTAAGTAAGTTTATTGTTTTCAAAATTTTCTATACTAAACCCCAAAATCTTAATAGGTCGTGATTGTAAAGTTACTTCTTTCTTTTGTCTGGCAAGTTCATAAGCCCGCTTGCCATTAACCTTAACGGCAGAAAACTTATGAGGAATTTGAGATGATATTTTCAGGATTTCCGGTATAATATTGTTAAGATCTTCTTTAGTAATTTTGGGTGGTTCTTCCTGCCTAATTATTTCACCTGTCATATCGCCCGTATCGGTTTGAATTCCCAATTGGCAAGTTGCAAGATAAGTTTTATCATTTTCTGTAAGTTTAGAAACTACACGAGTTGCTTTTCCGATGCAGATCTGTAGAAGTCCGGTGGCAAAAGGGTCGAGTGTTCCGGTATGTCCAATTTTTCTGATTCCGGTTATTTTGCGAAGTTTTCTTACAACGTCGAACGAAGTAATGTTCGGTGGTTTATCAATTAATATTACACCGAAATCTAACATTTGTTACAATTGTTCCCGGATATCTTCCAATAAAGTGATTTTTAATTCTTCCAGACTTCCCTTCATCTCACAACCGGAAGCCTTTATATGACCACCACCGCCATATTTTACAGCGATCTTATTTACATTTATATAATTTGAACGCAAACTGATACGAAATCTATTCTTAACTACTTGACTATAGAGAACAGTAACTTTTACATCATGAGTCCCTTTAACCCAGCGTGTGAGTTTTGAGTTTCCTTCATGTCCAACTCTATTCCGTTTAAGCATATCAACTGTTGAGTGCATGAATAATATCTGGTCATCATCAAAAGTCTCTATTGTGGAGAGTACTTCACCCACAAAACGAATTTCGTTAGCAGGTTTATTCAGTAGAAATAACTCAGTGATTCTTCCGGGATTAATCTTGTATTTCATAAGCTGGGAACAAATCGAGAATGTCTCTTCATCCACATTTTGGTTCAGGAAATTATCGGTATCATTAAGTATAGTTGTATAGATAGCTTGAGCAATATAATTTGCAGATTCTACCACAAATTCATCAATTTCTTTTTTAAATATATTATAAATAATTGCACCTGCTGAAACTATTGAAGTATTAATATATGTATCAGCATTTTCGATAGGTTCACTCAAGATATGATGATCTATCGCAATTATTTTCTTTGCGGTTGGGATAAGTGGTTCACAGATGCCAATACGTTCTACTTCATGACAATCCAAAATTATTAGTAGATCGTAGATCATGGACTCAGAGAATACTTTAGCTCGTTCATATCCATTTAGAAAGTCATAAATTTCAGAGGGTTCTTCCTCTAAAATTATATCTGATTTAATATTTTTTTGTAATAATATTTCTTGTAATGCCAGACATGCTGGGAAACCATCTCCATCAGGATTTTTATGCGTTAGGATTGCGATCTTTGAATAATTATTCACTGCTTCGTTAAGGATTTGTTTAATTTCAGATAATTTTTCAATGATCATTCATCTTCCTTTTTTTCAGCTTGTATTTTTGCGAAGATTTTATCCAGATCACGAGCATTTTCTTCCAATTTATCATATTCAAAACTGATATCAGGTATTTTGCGCATGAATTTTGCTTTAGCAATTTCGTTCTTAAGAAACCCACTACTTTTATTTAAAGACTTGAGAACATTTTCTGTTTTGGTCTCATCGAAATGAGAGAAGAACACTCTTAGATATGACAGATCATTTGTAAGTTTAACTCCGGTTATCGTAACCATTGTAAGGTTATTATCACGAAGCTTGAAATTTATTGTTGTACTAAGAAGTTTAAAAAGTTCGCTCTCTAATCTTTTTATTCTGATCCTTGCCATTTTATCCTCATTAAGCTTACTTAAGTTTTCGTTCAACTTCCTCGATAATGTAATTTTCTATTATATCAGCCGTTTTAATATCATTGAAATTCTCCATTCCGATTCCACCTTCTGTTCCGGCTTTCAGTTCTTTCACTTCTTCAGAATAATGTTTCAATGAAGATAATTTACCTTCGTGAATTATGATATCATTACGATAAATCCTAACAACACCTTCATTTCGGATTACACCTTTTTCTACTGCAACTCCAGCGATTGTTCCAACTCCTTTAATTCTAAAAGCTTGTTTCACAACAGCGGTTCCCAAATATTTCTCAACAAATTTAGGTTTCAGCATTCCGGTCATCGCACTTTCAATTTCTTCAATCGCTTCATAGATGATCTGGTACAATTTAATTTCTACGTTTTCATCTTCAGCCAATTTTTTGGCAGATGTTCCAGCACGTACATGGAATCCAATGATTATAGCGTCGGAAGCTGAAGCCATGTGCACATCAGCATCATTGATACCACCAACTGCTTTTCTAATTATATTAACCACAACTTCATCTGTACTAAGTTTTTGGAATGAATCGCACAATGCTTCCACAGAACCGTCTGTATCCGCTTTCACGATAAGTTTGATCACGCTCATTTTATTTTCTTTAATACGCTGGAAAAGGTTATCAAGATTTGTTTTTGATTGGAATTTCTCTCGTTCACGACGGATATTCCTTCTTTCCGCACTGATCTGGCGAGCTTTCTTTTCATCATCTACTTTATTAAGAATATCGCCTGCTTTAGGAACTTTATTCAAACCGTATATTACACCTACATCGGCAGGATTGAGTTCATCAATTTCTTGTCCTCGCTCATCTTCGATCTTTCTAATATGACCATAGGTAGCTCCACAAACTACACTATCAGATTTTACGAGTTTTCCTTTCTGCACCAATATTGTTACTATTGTACCTTTTTGTGCATCTTTTTTAGATTCAATTACAATACCTTCAGCATTAATATCAATTGGAGCTTTAAGTTCCATCATTTCTGTTGTAAGTAAAATAGATTCTAAAAGATCATCTATTCCTTCACCCGTTTTTGCGGAACATTCTGTCCACATAACATCACCACCGTAATCTTCCAACATGATATTTTGTTTCATCAGATCAGCAATTGTTTTATCTACATTTGCATCTTTAAGGTCAATTTTATTTATTGCTACAATGATAGTTACACCTGCAGATTTCGCATGATCGATAGCTTCAAGGGTTTGTTTCTTCACACTTTCATTAGCTGCAACAACAATAACTGCAATATCTGTAACATTGGCACCACGAGCACGCATAGCTGCAAAAGCTTCGTGACCTGGTGTATCGAGGAAAGTGATCCTATGACCATTATAATCGATTTGATACGCACCAATATGCTGTGTAATTCCACCAGCCTCACCGGCAATAACATTTGTAGAACGGATCCTATCCAGAATGGCTGTTTTACCGTGATCGACATGACCCATAATAGTCACTATAGGCGGTCTGGTTGCTGTTTCAACATCACTATCTTCTACTTTGTGTTCTTCCAGGATCTCGCTGCCGTATTCTTCTTTAAATTCAACATCAAAATCAAATTCGTCACAAATCATTTCAAGTGATTCTTTGTCCAGACGCTGATTTATTGTAACCATCTGTCCCATCATAAAGAATTTTGTGATGATCTCAGAAGCAGATACATCCATCATTTTAGCTAATTCACTTACCGAAGTGAACTCATTAACAACAATTTTTACATCTTTATCAACTTGTGATCTATCTTTTTTATATTTTTTCTTCTTAGAAGAATCATCAGTTAATGTTTGCTTGATATTTTTAGCAATTGCAGCTTCTTCCATTTCATTTGGTGTAAAACGTTTTTTCCTTTTGCCTTTTGATAAGTGCTGTATTTTAGCTTTCAAGTGCTTATCTTTTTTACCAAATGATTTTTCAGAAACAGCTTTTTTATCATGATCCTTAAATTTTCTTTTCTCTTCAGTTGGCGGTACATCAGGTAATTTAGATTTCTTAGAAAAGACGGTAGGTTTCTTATAAATATTACTCTGCTTATTAGGTTTTCTGGTATCAGTTTTCTTGATACTTTTTTCAACAAAATTTTGAACTTCTTTCCTTTTATCTTTCTCAGCAACCTGAGATTTCTTCTCTCTTTCTATTTCTAATTTCTTTCTATCTGCCAGAACAATTTTTTTATGGTAAGTATTTCTATCGTGTTGACGTTTTTTCACAGCATCAAATTCTGCGCTAAATTTAGCACGAATATTTTTTTCCGTTTCCTCATCAATAGGGCTCATATGGCTTTTAACAATAACACCCATGTCATTTAGATGTTTTTTTAGAGCTGCAGTTGATATTTTAAGTTCTTTAGCTAATTGATGTACTTTCGTCGGCATGTATCCTCCAATTTAACCAATCGACCGCAAAATTCCTTTAGCGAAATTTGCGTCTTCGATACATATTATTCCAATATCTCTGATCTTAAACTCTTTTCCAAAAAGAGATTTTGATCCATATTCCACAATTTTAACATTATTTGCATTTGCCAGATCCAACAAATGCTTTTTTCTCTTTTCAGCAAGGTCAGATGCATAGATGAGCAATTTTGCATTATTAGAAAAACAGGATCTTTCACAAGCATCATAACCGGATTTTAATTTCCGGGCTTTTCTTGCCATGTGCAAAAGATTTATTACTCTATCTTCCATGAGAACTCCTGCTTCTTAATATTTTCTTAACTCTTTTTTCTAATTTCTGCAAACAACTATTATCATCACATACGTAATAACCACGTTTTTCTATAACACCATTCAGATCAAATACTATTCCAGAATCCAACGAAATAAATCTCATCAGCTTTTTCTTATCTGTTTTCTTTCTGCACACTACACACGTTCTTTGCGGAATGTGCCCAGCTTTAGAAGATCTATTCGGCATTGGAATCCAACAATTTCCTTAAATATATAAATTTAGAAATATTTGGAAGATTCTTTGATCTTTTCGGCTGTCTTCTTTCCAAGTCCTTCCAGATTACAAAGTTCTTTGATACTTGCTTCATAAATATCTTGGACAGAAGTGTATCCGTGTGTTTTTAATACTTCTGCAACCTTTGAAGAAACACCATCGAGATCACTAATATGACTTGTAATTCTGCGTTCTTCAGAAATTTTCTCCTCGAATTCTTCTTCTGTGTAGATATCCAATTTGAAGTCAGTAAGTTTTGCAGCAAGCTTCACGTTCTTACCTTTCTTACCAATAGCAAGATTTTTATTATCTCTATTTACAATAATTCTGGCAAATTTCCCTCGATCCGCAAGATACACTTTCTCAACCAGATCAGTTCCGATAGCATTTGCAATCAATTGTTCAGAAGCTGAATCCCAGACAACAATATCTACTAACTCACCATTCAATTCCTTTCTAATGGCTTCAATTCTAACTCCATGCGGACCAAGACATGCAGCAGTTGCATCTACTTCGGTATTGTTAGAATGAACAGAGACTTTTGTACGCATTCCAGGCTCTCTAACTATCTTCTTGATCTCAATCTCTCCGGATGTGATCTCAGGGATTTCAGATTCAAATATTTTCTTCACGAATTCAGGACGAGTCCTTGATAAAATAACGATGACATCTTTCTTACGTTTACGAATATTAACAACATAACAACGAATCACATCACCAACTTTATAATATTCATCCTCAACCTGTTCTTCCTTGGAAAGAAGAGCATCTGCGTAACCAATATTTACGAGGTAACCGTTAAAATCATCTTTTGTAATTTTACCGGATACAAGTTGATTTTTCTGATTTTCATAATCGAACATGATCCTATCTTCTTCTAATAATTTTATACGTTCAAGGATCGCTTTTCTTGCATTTCGGATTACTTTTGGCTCGAATTCTGAGATATTCATTTCTACTGGAATTGTATCTCCCAATTCTAGATTTTCATCAATCATTTTTGCATCTTCAAAAGATATCTCACCAAGCGATGTATCTCGTTCAACAACAATTCTGTTAAATCTTGCTATTATTTTATTCGTATTATAATCTGTAGTTATTTCTAATTCATTGTCTAAAATCATTTTCTTAGAAATTGCCTGATATAAACCTTCTTTAATAATTGAAGTTAATTTTTCTTTATCAAGCTGCTTTAAATTAGCCAATTCGGCAAGAGATCCCATAATGTTTGAGTTCATAATCTCCTCACTTATTTATTTCTTATAATCAAAATATGTTTTAGCTTTCTTAACATCAGTAAGCTGAATTTCTTTTAGTTCATCTTCAAAATCTATCTTAATACTTTCAGGTAAAACCTCTTTTAGTATTCCAATAATAGTAACAATATTCTCACCATCTGCAAATGAAATCCGGATTTTTTCATCAATTGCACTAACATAATGCTTCTTCTGATTTAGAGCACGTTCAAGACCGGGTGATGAAACTTCCAGAAAATATCTCTCGCTTATCATATCTTCTTCTTCCAGGACTTCAGAGATGATCCTACTCACTTTCTTACACTCATTAATTGTAGCACCACCGATCTTTGTAATGTAGATCAATACTATCAATCCTTTGGATGCCCGCTTCAAACTTATATCATATAATGCCACGTTTACATCTGAACATGCTTTCTTGGCAATATGTTCTATTCTTTCTTTTTGTTCCATCAACAAACACCTCCATAAACGAATAAACCACTGAATGACAGTGGTATCGTTTTTTTATCAAAAAAATGCTGACTCGGAATGTCAGCTAAAAAACTATGCGCTTTTTATTTACTTCAAATTCAATAAAAATTTGAGGGTTCTGCTGTCAAGTGTAAACTGCTATATAATATAATTTGGTTATTATTATAAATATGATGAATATTTCTAAATTATTAAAATTGACAAAACAGGATTCATTTTTTTCATTCGAGCATTATTGGAGGATCAATGGAATTTAAGGTTGGAGTATGCCAATTCAAGCCTGAATTAATGCAAACTGAAAAGAATCTTAAGAAGATGGAATCACTTATAGAATCAGTTTCAGCAGATCTGATAGTATTACCTGAACTTGCTGCCAGTGGATATTTATTTAATTCGGAAGAAGAGGTACAAATTATTGCCGAAGATCCGGAGAATGGACCAACTGCAACTTTATTCCGAAAACTTGCTAAACAAAACAATATAAGTTATGTAATCGGTTTTGCTGAGAAAGCGACTAATGGAATTTATAATTCTGCTATGCTGGTTAATCCTGATTCATCTATACATATTTACAGGAAAACACATCTTTTCTTCGAAGAAAAAAAATGGTTCAAAGCAGGAGATACCGGTTTTAATGTTTTCAGGGCTAAGAATAATGTAAAGGTCGGTTTGATGATCTGTTTCGACTGGATATTCCCTGAATCAACACGTTCATTAGCCTTAGCAGGAGCCCAGATAATTGCTCATTCTGCCAATTTGGTTCTACCCTGGTGCCAACAGGCAATGCTTACACGATCGCTTGAAAATGGAGTTTTTTCTGCAACATCCAACAGAACCGGGACAGATAAAAACGGTGGGAAAAAACTTCACTTTACCGGCATGAGCCAAATCGTTGACACAAAAGGACAGATCATTCACAGAATGGATAAAGTTGAAGAATCTGTTTTTATAACAGAAATTGATCCTTTAAAATCGGAAGATAAAGATATTACCGAATTCAATAATTTATTTTTTGATCGCAGAACGGAGTTGTATAGATCATGAAAAAATATCATATAACTGCAATTTTATTTGCTTTACTCCTCATTCTTAATTTTATGTTAACCAAACCGAATCCAACAATCAGAATTACTACTGCTGAGGAATTAGAAAGACTCTTTAATAATCCTCAGGAAGATATGAATGTTAAACTTGCAAGTGGTGTATATGAACTT
Source organism: Candidatus Cloacimonadota bacterium (assembly GCA_034660955.1). Taxonomy (GTDB): domain Bacteria; phylum Cloacimonadota; class Cloacimonadia; order Cloacimonadales; family TCS61; genus Tenebribacter. The sequence goes on from JAYEKK010000149.1 coordinate 10,797, forward strand.
AATTTTGAAACAATTATAGATTCTACTTGCGGCAATTGTGAGAATCCTGATACATTGATTACTGCAACTGTCGGCTTGATAATTTCAGGTAAGAATATCAAGATTTCCGGTCCTATTGATAGATCTGCTGTGATCAAAACAAATTCCGGATATGGTCTATATATTCTCAATTGCGAAAATTGTATCCTGGAAAATCTTACGATTACAGGAGGTATTAGAGATTCAAGTGAATTTGCCACAGATGCTGCAATTGTTGTAAAAAATAGCAATGTGATAATCCGCAATAATAAAATCACCAGAAATTATGGTGACCAAGCTCTAATAAAGAAGAACATTGTTGGTATAATGGGAATCTGCGGACGTGAGAATTCAAATATGAGAATTTACAATAATCTAATTTCAAAAAACTCTTGGGATGGTATTGCTTTATACCGAAATTCAGAAGCTGTGATAGAGGAAAATATTATTGATGGAGTTCACAAAGCTGGTGGAAGGATCGCTCAAGGTGGAAGGGGAGTTGGCATCGGTGTAACTTGGAATGCAAAAGTAGTGATCAGGAATAATCTGGTGAAACGCTATTGGAAAGGTATCGGATTATTTGTGAATGCTGAAGCAACTGTAGAATACAATATTATAGAAGATATAATTACTTGGGGAATTTCACTTTGGGATGCAGGTAAAGGTGAGCCCAGAGGATATATTAATAATAATATTATCTATAAAACCGGTGCAATGGGTACATCAATAACTTCTACTACCGAAGAAAATCCTGGTTATTTCAAAGCAAATATTATTGTGAGAACAGCTCAGGATTCTACATATGATTCACCGGATTATTATGGTTATCAATGCGCTCTGGCAAAACATCTAGTTCCAAAAGAATTTAAAATTGAAAATAATCTTTTCTATGATAATAGGCGTCATGACCCGCGGTTACCTGATTATGATATTGCTTTAGAAAAATTTGAAAACAAACTGAGAATACAAAAAGAATGGATTAATCGGATCACAGTTTTAGAGAGTTCTGATTTTTATCACGATTTTATTGAATAATGCTAAGATCGAGATCAAGATCAAGGCTAAGGTCGAGGTTATTGCTTAATAATTGAACTGCTTTGTAAATCTTTGATAGCTCTTTCGGAATACTTTTGTTTTCTTAGTTTTTTATCTCTGATACGTTCTTCTAACGGAGGCAGCAAACCGAAGTTGGCATTCATTGGTTGGAAATTTTTCTGCTCGGATACCAAGTACTTCCAAAGCTGACCACTTATTGTAGTAGTTGGTAAAAAATAATTGTCATCCTGAGCGGAGTCGAAGGATTGACTATTAGTGAATGACCTTATATTTCGTCTACGCTCAATATGACAGTCATTATCATGATAATTCTTATTTTTAAATCCCATCTTAATTATGTTTCTCGAAACCAACATTCCGCTCAAGATCGATTCTACATAACCTTCCACACCTGCAAGCTGTCCGGCAATAAACACATTTGATTTCTTTTTCAGAGACAAATTCTTATTTAAAATGTGTGGTCCGTTCAAATATGTATTTCTGTGAATTGATCCGAATCTCACAAATTCAGCTTTCTGCATTCCCGGGATTAAACGAAATATTTTCTTTTGTTCTCCATATTTCAGCATCGTTTGACAACCTACCAGATTGTAAGAAGTTTTATCATTATTCTCTGTACGCAATTGAATCACAGCGTACGGCCATCTACCGGTTCTGGGATCATCAAGACCTACAGGTT
>JAYEKK010000150.1:0-2993 GCA_034660955.1 Candidatus Cloacimonadota bacterium
CAGCCAGTCAAAAACCTTGGAAAGCTGTTAATTTTAATAAACAGAAATCTGATATTCTAACAGAATATTTCCATGAATTGAATGGAACTGATTCTTTTGGTGGTAAACTTGCAATCGATTATTTGAATACTTCCAAACAAATTGGTAAAAAGCTTGTTAGCATGAAAGTGGCTAAAACTGATGAAGATGTAAATACTGTTTTGTTGACTGGTTTCTATCATGCCTACGGGCCAATCAATAATTATTAAGAGAGGAGATTATTATGAAAAAACTAAGAAAAAAAGTATATATGGCAGCAGGTTACAACACTATCTCTCTTGGAACCGGAAGAAAAGAATTCAATCCAAAAAAATCTCGACCGGGTTTAGAGCATTACATAAATGAAGCCGGAAGGGCAACTTTAGAATTGATCGGTGGTGCAGATAGAGTGGATGAATGCGTGATCGGTAACTTCATGTCTGCCAGGTTCAATAAACAAGGCAACCTGGCCGGATTCTTCCCGATGATAGATCCTGGTTTAAGATATAAACCAGCGGTTAAAGTAGAAGGTGCCTGCGGTTCGGGAGGACTGGCTTTGACAACTGCAATTAAGACGATTTTAACTGATACTGCAGATGTGGTTCTTACTCTGGGTGTAGAAGTGCAAAACACAATGAAAGCTATTTATGGAGCGGATGTTTTAGCTGGTGCTGGTTGGTTTCAAAGTAGAAAAAACGGTCATGCCTATTTCTTCCCGGGACAGTTCAGCGACAGAGCCGGAGCCTACTATGAAAAATATGGAAAAGAAAAAACCAGACTGGGAATGGCAACTTGGTTCAAAAATGCGATTGAAAATGCGCGTTTATGCCCAACCGCACAGGAATATCACAATACTGTCAAAGATTTATTAGCTCTTGGATTAACTGAACCGAATGGAAAATTTTTTGTAGATAATTTAAGTGTGTTTGATTGCTCCAAAGTTTCTGATGCGGCCAGTTGCCTGGTAGTCACATCCGAAGAAGGCTTAAAGAGATGTGGTATAGATAAAAAAGATGCAGTGGAAGTTATTGGATTCGGACAGGCAGAGGAAAATTTGACGGAAGACCCGCGAGATCTGTGTGAACTGAGCACAACTAAAGAAGCTGTACGAAAAGCATTTGAACACGCCGGAATAACAAAAGATGACCTGGCAACCATCGAACTGCATGACTGTTTCTCAATTGCCGGCGTTCTGGCAACAGAAGCTATTGGTTTGGCTGAAAAAGGAAAAGGTGCAGAATATATTGCTGAAGGGAAAACAAGTAGAAAAGCTAAAATCCCGATCAATACAACCGGTGGATTAATTGGCTGGGGGCATCCTACAGGTGGAACAGGAGTTCATCAGGCAGTTACTATCTGGGAACAAATGACTGAACGAGCAGGAGATTCTCAAGTGCCGATCCCAGAAGAAAGACCTTACGGATTGACTATCAATATGGGTGGCGACGATAAAACGTTGGTTTCAATCGTTTACAAACGAGGATAATCTGAGAGATCAGATGGAATAGATAAACTAAAAGCGGTGCTGGAAAGTGCCGCTTTCGTTTTGACCTCATCCTGCTGTTCTTCTCCTAATACGCTTCACAGGAGAAGGAACATGAGAAAAGCAGGAAAATATTGTAATCAATGGTTCCCAAGCTAAAGCTTGGAAACCAGATTAATTGAAGGAGAAATATTATGAACAACAAAATCACGAAATTATTTAATATAAAATACCCGATAATCCAGGGTGGAATGATCTGGTGCAGCGGTGCAAAACTTGCAGCCGCGGTAAGTAATGCCGGCGGACTCGGCCTTATCGGGGCAGGATCGATGTATCCGGAAGTTTTGCAAGCACACATTAGAAAATGTAAAACTCTTACAGATAAACCTTTCGGAGTAAATCTGCCGCTTTTGATGGGAGATGCGGAAGAGAAGATCAATATCATCTTATCTGAAGGTGTGAAGATCATTTTTACTTCAGCCGGAAATCCCAAAACGTGGACTTCGTATCTGAAAGAAAAAGGCATGATCGTGGTTCATATAGTTCCCGGAACAAAATACGGGATCAAATGTGAATCTGCCGGTGTGGATGCGATCGTTGCAGAGGGTTTCGAAGCAGGCGGACATAACGGTAGAGAAGAAACAACCACAATGTGCTTGATTCCGAAAATTACGGAAGAAGTAAGTATCCCGGTAATTGCTGCAGGTGGAATTGGCAGCGGTAAAGCAATGGCTGCAGCTTTTGCCCTGGGAGCAAAAGCTGTACAGATCGGTTCTCGATTTGCAACCTGCCAGGAATCATCCGCACACGATAATTTCAAACAAAAGATCATCGAAGCCAAAGAAGGTGAAACGCTTTTGATGCTGAAAAAACTGGCTCCGGTACGACTATTGAGTAATGAATTTGCTTTTGAAGTTTATAAACAGGAATCTACTGGTGCTTCCAAATATGAACTTAACGAACTTCTGGGAAACGCTAGAGCTAAAATAGGAATGTTCGAGGGTGACCTGCAAGAAGGTGAACTTGAGATCGGGCAGGTTTCATCAATGATAGATAAGCTGGAATCAGCTGGAGAAATTGTTGAAGAGGTATGGTTTGAGTATAAAAAAATATTGAAGAAAATTACATCGTAGAGTAAAATCTAATTATATAATTTAAGGTAAAGTAGTAAAATTTTCTTCCCCTTTATATTTATTTGACTTCGATAATGTTCAAATTTCGAATTTCCAAGCACAATAAAATTCTTTAGGGTGGGGATCCGGAGGACAGGCAATACAGGTGGTTTTTATTCTTGGATCAATAGTTTTTGCAAACTCACTGTATTCTACAATTCCTACGCTTTTGCACGGAAAGTCTGGAAGTCCTTTCTTTGTTCGAGCATATTGTACTCTGCATCTATCCATTTTAAAAACAAAAGAGTTCTCCGATTCTTCTGAAATACTCTGAATATTCAATCTACTATAGAGTCTAAAAAATAGAGCTTTTTTTAATC
>JAYEKK010000151.1:0-12428 GCA_034660955.1 Candidatus Cloacimonadota bacterium
GGCATTTAGGCATAATTTCAATATTGTAGCCGCCTTCAAGAGTTGCAAACACATTTTTAAAATTTGCCGAGATCATCTTTCCCACATTATAAAATGAATTCGCCGATAAACGAAGCCCTAATAGAAGATCATATTGATGAGAATCAAAACCAACGGAAATTCCTACAATATCGGGATTGAACTCTTTTGCTATTGGTAAGAAACTTTCGAAAGCATCCATAAATATTTCATCACCACTTCCTTCGGGCAATGGAACATTTACCGTGTAACCCTTACCTTTTCCTTCACCGATCTCATTCGCATCACCACCACCGGGAAAAGCAGGAAACTCGTGAATTGACCAATACATTACTTGATCAGAATTCTTGAATATTTCCGTTGTCCCACAACCAAGATGACCATCAATGTCAATAATCAAAACTCGTTTCCCCATTTCTGCATGATATTTAGCTGCTATGGCAATATTATTGAATAAGCAAAATCCGCTGGAACTGTCTGGGTGAGCATGATGTCCGGGAGGACGCGTTAAGGCAAAATCACCGCTTTCCGAAGCCATGACAGTAGCACCAACTGCATAAATCGCAGCTTCATAACTACCTTTTGATACAATCGTTTCGGCATCTACATGTCCGGCATTATTCTCACTAAATTCCTTTATTTTTTTTATGTACTCAGGAGTATGTACAAGTTCCAGATATTTTTCACCGTTTTCTATTTCGGTAACCGGTAATTCTCCAAGTGAAGATAGTCTTTTTTTGTTTTCCGGGTGCATTCCGGTATCGTGTTCTAAGAATACTGGATTATAGATCAATTTCATTTTTCATTCTTCCAAATTTTATGATTTTCACTTCCTTAAAAACACCACCACATATTTACTCGAGTTTTCTCAGTCAAGTATAATTTGGAAATGATAGTGAAAAGCAAACAGTAAAAGTAGTTAACCTCTATTATATTACATAATAGATAATAAATTCTTAAGTAATGATCAATTCAATATCGAGAGCTTTTTAACATCTTTTTCATTTCTTTTTTCAATAACTTGACGTCGAATTCAATTACTCAAAAAATAGATTAGCAGTTTATTCATGGAGGTTATGATGTCAGAATTTATTAATAATAGCGAAAATCGTGTGCAGAGTTTATTAAAGTTTTCTTTGGGAATGATCAACGGGGAAGATGGCTCTAAATTGATACAACAGCATAAAGAAGCTTTAGAAAATATTACACCCTACGATATGATCGAGATGGAAGCCAGACAGATCAAGAGGGGCATAAAAGTTGCTGATATAAAAGAGCATATTGAAAAAATCATGAATGTGATCTATCCATATCTGAAAAAATATAAATGGGAAAAACCTGTTGAAGGTAATCCACTCTATTATTTAATGCTGGAAAATCGTGAATTAGAAAAAAACCTGGAAAAAACAAAAATTGCACTTCATAATAAAGACTTTGAAAAGATGGCGGAATTAACTTTCAACCTTACACAATATGAAAATCACTTGATTCGAAAAGAAAACATTCTATTTCCATATTTAGAAAAGATCTGGGAAAATTATACACCTTTGAATGTGATGTGGTCTTTGCACGATGATATCCGCCGAAAATGGAAAGAACTTGCCCAACATATTAAGAAAGACGGAGAATTCACACCCAAAATATATAGAGATATTGGAGAACTTTTTTTTCTGATGTATGGTATGATCTTTAAAGAAGAATTGATCGTTTATCCAATAGCAATGGAAACAGTAACGCAAGACCACTGGCAGCAGATGCAGGAACAATCTGCTGAACTTGGTTATTCCTATATAGAAGCACCAAAAAAATCTTCCAAGAAGAAAAAACCCGATATAATGAAATCAGTTTCTGATATATTCTGGAAAGTGGAAACCGGTGAGTTAGCTAAAGATCAATTGGAATTATTATTGAATACTCTGCCGCTTGATATTACCTTTGTTGATGAGAATGATGAAGTGCGTTATTTTTCTAAACCTGATGATCGATTCTTTCCACGTTCACCGGCAATAATCGGCAGGAAAGTGCAAAATTGCCATCCACCGGAAAGTGTACATATTGTAGAAAAAATTATTGCAGAATTTAAAGCAGGCACAAAAAAAGAAGCAAAATTTTGGATTCAAATGAAAGGGAAATTTATCCTGATAAAATACTTTGCAATGCATGATACGCATGGAAAATATCGTGGGATTCTGGAAGTTAGCCAGGATATTACTGAGATAAAAAAAATAGAAGGTGAAATGCGACTTTTGGATTGGGAATAAGAGAAATAGCAACGAACCTGTCTTCGCTAAAGCTACGCCAAGGCAGGCTGAAACGAACCTGCCTTCGTTAACCCGTTTTTCACAGAAGTATAACCACAAAATATGAAGACTACGGCATGGCAGGCAAAAGCAGAGAAAGAAGAGTTAAGAACAGAAAAACTACAAACTTGCCTATCTCATCATCTCCATTCCAGATGAAGTTAATTACTTTTTGCTAAGGATTTTAAACAATTCAGGACTATTTTCCTCAACGATTTTGATTAATTTTCTTTGCCATGGCTTAGGCATTTCAGCATAAATATTTATAAATTTTTCAACTTGATCAGCTTTCTTTAACAGAAAATCACTAAGCTCAACTGCAGTTGCTATATCTTTTTGTATTTTAGAAACATCTTTACGTTTAACTGTTAGAAGAAACTTTAATAATACAAAAACGGTAGGTTCGGGTACGATCAATTTCGCAAAACTATAATTTATCTCTAAAGTATGATCTTGAATAAAGTACAGATATCGTAAAGGTTGCGCTGTAACTTTATACTCTTTAATCAATACTGATCTATTTCTGCTCTTGCCAAGTTCAGGGATTAGGAATTCAATCTCAAGATCGGGATGAACAAATTTTGTATGATTGCCCAATAAAGAAAATTGCTCCTCGAACTCAAACTCCTCAAGTAGTTTTGGGATGTCAATTTTATTATTGATCTTTGGAGGATTAGGTATGAGAAAATCAATATCGCTAGTTCTTAATATGGGAATTTCAGGAGAATCTGCGAAATATCGCTTATAAATTGGTAATACCCAACTACCAATTAGTATCACATTTTCTAAAATACCAGAAAAATGAAATTTCAATAATATTTTATGAAATAATTCGTAATTAACTTTCACCTAAACCTCTGTTGATATCTTTTAAATCTCGTTTGATGTCTCTAAGACGTTTCTCAAATTTCCTTCGTTTCTGTATATTTTCATTTAGAGAGATAACCTGGGAAGAATTCTCCTTACCTACATATTTAAAAATAACCTTTCTACCTTTACGATATGCAAGATAATAGAAGAAACGGTTATTTCTTCTCTTTTTCGAAAGAGACCCTTTAGGTAAGGACGATATTTGTTCCTCAATTTGGTTTCTTAAGAGGATCAATCTTTCCTTTTCATCTTTTAAAATATTTTTTATAATACTCATATAAAACCTGCCTAACAATTATGAGTCGATGAAAATAAGTTAGGCAATATTGTCAAGGAATGCCTAACATTTTTCTAAATACACACTTATGTTAGGCAAAAAGTTTTCCATAGAAGTATAGCTACAAAATATGAAGACTACAGCACAACAGGTAAAAGCAGTAAAACTTCCGAAACCTTTTTCTTCTCAGTCCGCACAATATTGTAATAAATTAGAGAAAGAATTAACGAATTACTTTTAATTTATCTCAAATTTGAAGCTTTGGTGTCAAGATTAATATATTTTTGGGTGGGGAAGATGAAGATTTAACGGAGCGAAGCGGAAGGTTGATTGAGTGCGCACGCTTGCCGCCTCTGGCGTGACTCTTCTTGCTACACTTCTTGCTCGGCCGTGGAGCTGTGTGTTATGCCTTTTCACTCAATAATCGAGCTCGTTTAAAAATACATTTAGTCCATTCTAACTATTTCTTCAACGGTTAGCATAAGAATAGTAGCCGACTGTGGATCTCAGAACTTTCAATTTAGGATAAAGTAGCTGTGGACTTCATCCCTTGAATTTATCACTTCTCGGCTATTATTTTTATACATTGTTGGATGTTCTTTTTTTATTCAAATTTCTTGCTAATAAATTTTGAGTTTAACAATCTTGCTACTGCCATATAATTTAAATTGTAGAAGATTTTATCTCCAATGCTGTATTTCTTTTTTCCGCTTTCAGTTTTGTTAGTTCCTATGTCAACAACACACATATCAGAAGTTATTCCAACAAACTTCAAACCTTTATCGATAGCTTCAATATTATCTTTTTCGACATCAAGTATCCCAAAGTCAAGAATTGCTTTAATAGAAGTTTTACTTTGATGTTCTTCGTTGAAATCAGCAGAATGTCCTATATTAGCATCACTTATTATTCCTTCAGGAACAATTTTTTTTTCTTCCAATTCAATAATATTTGCTGAAAATTCAAAAGTATCAGTTGAGAGATCTTTAAATTTTTTATTGTCTAATGGGCTTATTCCAAAAAAAGCAGCTTCTCCAACCCTAAAATGATTAATGTCTTTTGGGATAGTTTTATTTTCAATTAAGGGCAAAGTAATGGAAGAACCACCAGAGATATATTTCAAATCTCTATTAAATTTTGCTGATATTAATTCCTCATAAAGTGATAATTGTAATAATTTGTCATAGCTTGGTTCAATACCATACATACAACCCAAATTTGAGCCAATTCCAATAACCTCAATATTTGAAAGTTGAAAGATTCTCTCATAAAAACTCATCAATTCCGTTCTTTTTACACCTTCTCGCAATTCTCCAAGTTCAATCATAATTATAATTTGATGAATTTTATCTGCTTTCTTAGCGGCTTCATTTAACGCTGTAATTGTAGAAAATGAACTATTCAATGAAATGTCAGCATACTTTACAATGTCATCAGCATATATCTTAGCAGGTGGTTTAATATAGATTGTACGCATATTTGGATTAACCTTTTTTAGATTTTTCAAACTTGTTAACCTTGAATCTCCAATAGAGTCTATATTCTTAATAACATCATCTGTAAGTATGTTTTTTAGGAATTCTTTGTCTCCTGAAAAAACCTTGGTAATTAAACTCCAATTAATGTTATGAGATTCGAAATACTTACTTAAATACTTAATGTTATTCTGTATTTTCTTTGTATGAATTATTAACTCTGCCATATTATTTTTTTAATCTCATTTCTAAATATGGGTTTGTAAAACCTAATTTTTCATATAAATGTTTTGCAGGATTATTTTCCTCTACGTGTAAGGCAATATCTCCTTTTGAGTATTCAATGGCTTCTTTCATTAGTAATTTTCCTAATCCTTTGCCTCTATAATCTTTATGTATGGCAATATACACAAGAATATTTTCTGGAATATAATTACCCATTCCTGTTTGGTTAAAAACTGTTGCTCCTATTATTTTATCATTTTCTTCAATCAACATTACGAATCCTCCAAAAGAATTAATCTCTTTTATTGAATAATCAATTGCTTTTTCAATTTCAATTTTAGTATCACCATATTCTTGCAAATGTTCAAATAGAAAGTTGATTAATTCTATCTTTTCTAAATTATTTGGTTTATTTACTGTGTCAAATATTTTTATCATAACTATTACTCCTTTGTTTTAATAACATTAATTTCAATTAGTTCTAACTCAACTATTTTTCCGGTTTAGGGTTAACGATCTTCCCGATAAAGAGGATGGAATTCGTTTCCTTTTCCTTGATCGCAAACACGAAAGGACGATTAACTATCATAGTAAAACCGGGTTTAAAAGAAGTCAATTTCATTTCCACAACCGTAACGGCAGCGGCTTCAGTTCCTTCTTCATTCACATCCACAAAGGTCTTGTGTTTTACATTGCTGATATAAAGTTTCTCTTTCTTCGTCATTTTGCTGAAATCAGCATCAGCAGTAAAGGCATTCGGCATTCCCAAGGATTTAAGAACATCGTTCATTTCAAGCTCATATTCGATCTTAAATTTTGGAAGAGAAAGGAAACCATTTTGTTTGGAGAATTTGGTTAACCATGAATTCCATTCTTCCGGATTCAGGTTGGAAATGAGCTCGTAAATATCTTTCCCTTTTTTGGGAAGGATAACGATCATGCTGAAATTTTCATTGCCGTAAGGAAGCTCTATGGCTTGAAAATCATCTTTCTCAAAATAAAGATTTTCCTCGGAAGTATTCATCATCTCACATAAAATGGATTTTCCTTCAGCAATGAAAAACTTATCTTCCCTGGTGCGTTCTTTTTTGAATTCATCTGTCCATGAACCTTTAAAATAAATCGCATTGATCAGGTACATCATTGCAAGAGCATCGATCTCGTCGATAACTTCTGTGATCTTTTCTTTCGTGTTTTCGCTCACCCAGTTATTGATGATCTCAACGGTTTCCAGGTCGGAAAAATCCATATTCCTGATCTCTGCCTGGAAAAAATCCTGGTTAGCTTCTTTGAATTTTTTAAGAACATCTACATTTTCCCTGTACCAGATAGAGTTTGCGATTTCCATCATCACTTTTGGATCCAGTTCCATCAATTTTTTCATCAGTGCTTTGAAAGATGCGTTGATCTCTAAGTCGGTCAGATTTCCGAATTCGAGAGTTTTTGCCATCTCCTCTTTTGTCTTTCCATCTGCTCCGTTAAAAGTCATTCCCAGAGCATAAGAAATACTCATTGGTGAAATGAAAATGTTTTCTTCTGTTTGCTCTTTGACGATCTCTTTGAATACTTTGAATCCAAATTTATTATTGGACTCGCAGAAAATATCAAGCGAGATCTCCGAGACATGTTCTGGCTTTTTACCCAACGAATAAAGATTTGAAAAAAGCAGTATCGTTAGTAAAATCCAAATTAAATTTTTTTGTTTTTTGAACATATTATGTGTCCTCCTAATTTATTTATTATTAAATTCAAAATCGAATCTATTAATACATTTATTAACTGTCAAAAGAAAAAAGTGCCTGAGAGAGAAGTGGAATCTTTGTTGCAGTAAGGAACAGGCATGCCTGTTCCTTACAAATCTGTCCTTGAAGGTTTGTGCTAACAAGCTAAAGGCTAATAAGCTAATTCCCATGCTTCCCTTTCTCTCTTCTTGACACAAAATCGTTCAATCACAAAACTAATCCAAAAGTTTGATAGATAGGTTTAATGAATAAAATGTTGAAAATAAAATTAATTGGATTATGTTTGTTGCTGAGTGTTTTTGTATTTGCTCAGAATCTGGATCAAAAGAAAAGCCAGTTAGACGAATTGAATAAAAAAATTGATGAAGAGAGCAAGCTGATACAGGAAGTTGAGCAAAAAACACAAAATACAAAAAAAGATATAAGTTCAACAACATCTAAAAAAAGCAAAACTGAGAAAAAGATAACGCAACTAAAGAAATCTGAAAGCAGTGCAAAAAGCAAATTAGATATAACAATGAGTAAACTCGATCTGACAAATCAAGAGTTGAGCGATCTGCATATTCTTTGTGAGCTTGAATTCAATAAACTTTGTTTGGCTCATTATTTAAGTATGATCTATCCCGAAAAAAAAATGGATACAAAACTTTTGAGTTCAATTATTCAACAGACAACTGCTGAAATCTATACAAGAGATGATGAGAAAAAGGGGTTAGAGAAGAAAAAGAAAAAGGGTACAAAAGTTTATGAAGATCTGATCTGGACGCGAATCGTTACAAATAAGAAAAGGAAAAAATATTCCGGTCAGATCGTCTCATTAAATGAAAAACTCTCGAATTTTGAGAAGGAGAATAAAGCAGCAAAACAAAGAATCGATAAGCTTAAATCGCAAGCAGCAGCTTTAGATGAGCTAATTACTAAATTGCAGGCAGATGTTCTTACCGATCATTTTACATTTAAGTTTTCAACTTCCAAATTGATCTGGCCGGCAAACGGAACAATAATAAAACAATATGGTGAGCAGAAAAGTGATCAATATAGAGTCAGCTTATTAAATAATGGAATCGATATCGGCTTGGTAGAGGGATCGGATATTTTCGCTGTGGATGATGGTGTGATCGCTTTTGCCGAATGGTATAACGGTGCAGGGAAACTTGTTGTGATCGATCATCAGAATGGCTTTCATACACTCTATTCCCACAACAGCAAACTGCTGGTTTCCAAAGGAGATAAGATCTTTAAAAATCAAGTTATTGCCCTTTCCGGGATGACCGGTTCAGCGGAAGTTCCGAGTGTTCATTTTGAGTTAAGGAAAAGAGGATCTCCTGTAAATCCGTTAGAGTATCTGGAATAATGAAAATTTACAATAAACTTTTTGATCACAAAATTGAAAAAGATGCAATTTTTCTACACTACACCGGAAATATATTTGGAATTGGTTGTCCTGCATTTAGTAAAGATTCTATTGCAAAAATAGATTTATTGAAGAATCGAAAAGATAAACAAGGTTATATTGTTCTTATTCCTGATATCGATTGGTTAAAAAGATTTGATGTGCAAATAACTCCGGAAATTCATCGTCTTTTACAGCAATATTGGGCTGGAGAATTATCTATTATTTTGGAAGTTCCTGATCCAAGATTAGAGTATATTTCCCAAAATGGCAAAGTTGCTTTCAGGATTCCAACCGATAAATTATTGAGAGAATTTATCGTTAAGATGGATCAACCCATAATAAGCACGAGTGTTAATAAATCCGGTGAAAAACAAGTTCAAAATTTGGATGAAATATTAGTAGGATTTAAAAGCTGGTTCGATTTTGCAATTCTATCTGACGATGTTCAACAAGGTAATAATTTGCCATCTACAATTATTGAATTTACAGATGATAAATTAGATTTAATTCGTGAAGGGAGTATTCCATTTTCTGAAATAGAATTGAGTTATGAAGCACCACAAATACTGTTTGTATGCACTGGGAATACGTGTCGCAGTCCAATTGCAGAATACTTGGCAAGAAGAATAATAGCTGAAAAAGATCTTAAACTCAGAACTGCATCAGCCGGATTTGTGGCAGATGGAATGATTATTTCAGAAAATTCAGAACGTGTTCTGGCTTTAAATGGGATCGATGCATCAGAGCATAAATCAACTTTATTAAATGAAGAAAACCTGAGGGAAAGCTGGCTGGTTCTAACCATGACTGCAAATCACAAGAATAAGATTTTGCAAGCTTATCCTGCTTCAGCTTCCAAAGTATACGCACTTTCCGAATATGCTGGCTTTAACAATGATATTGCAGATCCAATCGGGAAAGATATTGAATATTATAAAAATACATTTAAAGAAATTAATGAAAAAATTAAAATTATCTTTGAGAAAATCAGGGAGGAGAGGTGAAAATGCCATTTTTATTCAGCGGTTTATTTTGGGGTGTAATGTTGGTTTTATTTGGAGTATCAATGATTTTAAGGGCTGTATTTAATCTTGATATTCCAATATTTCGAATTGTTTTTGCGTTAGTAATAATCTATTTTGGAGTTAAATTACTAGTTGGACGTCAGGCTTTTAAAGGGGAAGGGAATTTTTCCATGTTTAGAAGTTCAGATGTTACAATGAGTGAAAGTGGTGGTGAGTATAATGTTATATTCGGGCAAAGCAATATTGATTTATCAAATATCGATATTTCTGAAAGTAGTAAGAAGGTTAACGTTGATGTTGTGTTTGGGAGTGGGAATCTGCTGATAGACCCTCAGATACCAACAAAGCTAAAGATAAGTACAGTTTTTGCCGATTGTAAACTGCCGCATCGTAATATTAATTTTTTTGGTGATTCAAATTATAAAACGCCAGCTTTTGTAGAAGGTGAGAATTACTTGCTGCTTAATATCTATGTAGTTTTTGGAAATGTGGTAATTGTAGAAAAAGGACAAGAATGATCCCAATTCTAATGGAGTTCGTTGCTGAAATTATTGAGAAGGCAAATGAATTTGGTCTAATTTTATCCGATGAAAAAGAGATAAATTATGGAGTGCAGCTCAAATTTGAAAAGGGTGATAATGATATTCCTATAAATATCTATTCCTCCAAAAAGAAAGGTATGTCTACAGTTATTGGTGGATCACCAAAAAATCCATTGCGAACTATTATGCAGCAGATTCTACAGCAAAAACCGAATGCAGCTCAAAATGGTCATAATTGGAAAATTTGGGCAGGAACCGATGAATCTGGGAAAGGAGATTTCTTTGGAGCTTTAGCTGTTTGTGGTTTTATCGTGAAAGAGAATGATGTTGCAGATCTTAAAAAACTTGGCGTTAAAGATTGCAAGTTATTAAGTGATCCCGAAACAATAA
Organism: Candidatus Cloacimonadota bacterium; assembly: GCA_034660955.1. Taxonomy (GTDB): domain Bacteria; phylum Cloacimonadota; class Cloacimonadia; order Cloacimonadales; family TCS61; genus Tenebribacter. The sequence goes on from JAYEKK010000151.1 coordinate 10,261, forward strand.
AAATAACTGAGAAGCTTTATCAGAATTATAAGAACAATATCGAAGTATTAATTTTGCAGCCTGCAAAGTATAATGAATTGTATGCAAAATTTCGTCAGGGAAATAAAAAGTTAAATGAAATGTTAGCCTGGATGCATTCACGTGTTATTTTAAATTTGAATGCAAAGCATAAATTCGAAGGTGCAGTTGTTGATAAATTTGCCAGCGATAGAGTTCTAATCGGGTCACTAAAGGATATGAAGAATGTTAAACTTGTTCATAAGATCAAAGCTGAGGAAGATATTGCAGTTGCGGCTGCTTCTATCATAGCCCGTTATCATTTTCTTAAAAGTATCTCAATGCTTTCTCGAAAATATCAATTCAAATTTCCCAAAGGAGCATCTGACAAAGTGATAAAAATTGGTAAAGAATTTGTTGAGAAATTCTCCAAAGATAGATTGAATGAAGTTGCTAAAACACATTTTAAAACTATAGAAAAGATTTGAGATTGACGATTGACGATTGACGATTTACGATTGGAGATTGAGGATTTGAGGATTAAGATGATCAAAGAATATAAAGGAATACAGCCGGAAATCGGAGAGAAAACCTGGATTGCAGAAAATGCAATGGTTATTGGGGAAAGTAAGATTGGAAATGACTGTGGAGTTTGGTTTGGTGTAACGATTCGTGGAGATGTGAATTATATCAAGATCGGAGATAGAAGCAATATTCAGGATGGAAGTATTATTCATGTAGATCATTCAATAACTGAAAATAAAGATGATGGATACCCTACCATAATTGGAGATGATGTCACTGTTGGACACGGTGTTACACTTCATGGTTGTAAGATTGGGAACGCCTGCCTGATTGGTATGAGCGCAACTCTTCTGAATGGATGTGAGATCGGGGAAGAATCAATGGTGGCAGCCGGTTCTCTTGTAACTCAAAATAAGAAGTTCCCACCAGGGAGTTTGATAATGGGAACTCCAGCAAAAGTTGTACGTCAACTTAGTGAGGATGAAATAGCAAATATTTATAAATCTGCGCAGAATTATGTTTCTTATAAAAATGATTATCTTGAAATGGTAAAATGAATGAAGACCCTTGTAATGGAACCGATGCCGGATCTTTTCTGGGAAGAGATTCGTAAGAAAGGTTGGAATTCTTTTTTTACTGATAGTGTCGATTCAAATGAAAAAATTGAAATAATAATAATTCGGACTAAAACAAATTTTAATAAAGATAGATTTGTTGAATTTCCGAATCTCAAAATGATCATTCGCGCAGGTTCAGGATTTGATAACATTGATATTATTGAAGCTAAGAAAAGGAATGTGATCGTCTGTAATACACCTGAAGCAAATGCATTTTCAGCGTATGAACAAACATTATCATTTATTTTTGCTCTAATTAAGCAGCATCAGATTTGTAAAGATCGGGTACTTAAAGGTAATTGGAAAAAGGATTTCATGCCCAACTGGGAAATATCCGATCTTAGAGTTCTAATTATTGGTGTAGGAAGGGTTGGCACGCGAGTGGCTGATACCTTAAAATATCTTGGTGCTCAAGTTAAGGGAGTCGATCCATATCTCTCAATTTCAGAATGGAAACAGAAAAATATCGAGTCCCTTATATATAAGGAAGGAATCGAGTGGTGTGATTTGCTTACATATCATTGTCCATTAACCGGTGAGACAGAGAATTATTTTAATGGGAAAGTGTTGAATACTTTAATAAATCCAATCTGGCTGGTGAATACATCCAGGGGAAAAGTAGTAAATGAATCAGTCGTTGAAAAAGGAATATTGAATGGAGATATAATTGGTTTTGCATCTGATGTGTTTAGTAAAGAGCCATGGAAAGTGAAGAAATTCGCAAAAAAATTAAATGTTATTCTTTCTCCACATATTGGTGCCTACACAAAAAAAGCAAAAATAAGGTTGTCTTTAGAAACTTTGGATGTGTGGTCTGATTACGTGAATCAGCATCAGATAAGCACCGAAGTGGGTTCTCGGTATTAGTCAATAGTCAATAAATAAAAAAAGCATAAAATATATAACAAAGGATTTGACATAAAAGGGGTATATTTCAAATTTGCCAAACCTCATGCAAGTGAGGTGCTTTTTTGTTAGGTCATTAGAGATAAATTTAATTAGATAGAAGTGTGGTGAGTGAGGGATAAA
>JAYEKK010000152.1:0-2943 GCA_034660955.1 Candidatus Cloacimonadota bacterium
TTCTAATTCAACCTTCTTACTTTTAAAATTTTGTTCATCTATTTGTTTGAATACTTCACTCAAAGCAAAAAGACCGATCAAGGCTGGTATCAGTGAAAATCCATCATAAAGATGAACCGAACCAAAGGTGAATCTGCTAACACCCGAAATTGGATCAATTCCAATAGTATTAATAAGCAGACCAAACATAGCGGCAATGAATGCTTTAACCCAATTTCTACCACCAAGAGTTGCCACTGTAGTTAATCCAAAAATCGCTAAAGCAAAATACTCTGCAGGATGAAATTTTACTGCAACTTTAGCTAATTGCACACTAAAGAGAATTAATATAATAGTACCAATAAAACCACCAATTGTAGATGAAACCAAAGAAACGCCCAATCCCATTCCGGGCTTATTCTGTTTGGTTAGCGGATATCCATCGAAAGATGTGACAACTGCCGAAGGTGTTCCCGGAGCATTGATCGTAACAGCAGTTATAGAACCACCATAATTTGCTGAGATATAGATCGATACTAATAATATCAGGGCTAAAGTTGGTGACATCGCATACGTGAATGGCACAAGCAGAGCTACTCCCATCGATGGAGAAAGACCCGGCATTGCACCAACCAGAATTCCCATTATTACACCTAAAACAATAAATAAAATCGGCTGCCATCCCAATACAAAACTAAATCCTTGAGCCATATTTGTAAATATTTCCATTATAACCTCTAAAATATCATTTCAATTAATTTGCCTATAGGCAGTGGAACATAAAGCAGCTTATAAAATATTAGATAAGAAAATAGTAACCAACCTGCGGAAATAAGAAGTATTGTTAGATATCTACGATATCCCAGCATGTACATCCCTATAAATAAGAAAATAAATGAACTTATAAAATATCCAAGATAAAAAATGCTGATCAAATAAAGTATCAATAATCCAATGAAACCAAATACGATTTTCTTGTTCTTCTCTTTATGTTCGGTCTTCTTTTTCTGACGTAAAATATCGATGATAAGATAAATATTTAAGGGAATCAGTATTATTATCCAGAGTCGAGGAATTACTGAGGGACCTACTTTTTCATTACTTGGAAAAGAGAATGAAATAATAAAAAGAATGATTGAAAGTATGATGAAAAATAAAGGGATCATGATCTTAGCAAGATAATTCCGGTTTGGTGAACGATTTACGAAAAATCCTATGATAAGAAAAATAATCACAAAGAAAATAACAAGGAAGTACAATGCTTTACCAGTAGAGAGTTTTGCTATCAGATTAGTTGCTTCAGTGTTTATTATGCCAATCTTCTGGAGATAATGAGTGAATTGTTCTTTATCATTATTAACAATTTCTGTAAATTCTGCAGAGCTTTTGTAAACAACATCAATTCCACCACGTTCCCAGTATTCCCTCCATTCAGGATCATTATTCACATTTGTAAAAAGTTGGTCATACCATTTCCTGATCTCATTGGGAGTCCCCTGTTTAAGTACAAATCCACGCCACATGAATTCGTTATCTAAACCTGTTATCCCAAATTCGTTAAAAGTGGGAACATCTGGAAATTGAGGAAGTCTTTTAACGCTGGAAACAGCCGCAATTTGTAATTCATCATTTCCCAAAACTTCGCGTGGATTTCCCACATAGGCTACACCTTGATCACCCAACAAAGCAGCTCTGGCTTTTCCACCGCTTTTAAATGGGATCCACTTTGCTTTGATTCCTGCTTTTTCCCAGATCTTGAGAGATGTAACATGATCTAAGCCACCATTAGCTGGTCCCAACCAAAGCTGATCACCTTCTTTAGCTTTTGCGTCAGCTATAATATCTTCCCATGTATTTACCTTTTGTTTGGTATGAGTTATAATACACTCAGGATCAGCCATCATCATTGCTGCCCAGTCAATTCCCTCAATATAAGCTTCTCCACCAGAAGAAACAATTTTAGAGATATTTGATTTTGTGCAGGCAAAAAGTGTATAGCCATCCGCTGGTAGTTGAAGTAATCTTTTCATCGCAACTATACCACCAGACCCCGGTTTATTTTCAACTACAAATGTAGCCTCGGTATATCGGGATGCCACATCTGCAAACTTTCGTGCTGTTATATCTATTAATCCACCCGGACCAGTATAAACAATTATTGTTATTGGCTTTTCTGGAAATGAAAGTTCATTATTAGTTTTTTTACATGATGTTAAAATAAGTATGGCTAATATAAGAATGATCAATATTTTCTTCATAAAATCCCCATTATTAAAATACGTTTTGCATAAAAACATTCTGCATAAAAAATAGTGCTATATAAGCCAGGATTGCAGAACCAATTGGAGTTACAATCCATCCCATACTGATCTGTCTAAGCTTTTTAAAATTCAAGTTTCTGCCGCCTTTTGCTACTTCTTAATTTTTCTATCAATAAAGTTATTAAAGATTATTTTAAACAAACGATTAGGAATTATTCTTTGTTTAGTATTTTTCATTTCTTATTCTCATCATCTACTTTAGCTGAAGTAATAATAGTTTTAGCAATATTGGAAGTATAAACATTTATTTGCTTCATTAAATCCATCAATTCCATATGAATTGGGTGAGTTGCAATAGATTTTGGTAGTTCGTTGCTGATTCTTTGTAAATGACTAGTTCGATATTCACTCTCGAGCTTGGTATATTTTTCTTCTTTCTTCAAAATTTTGGCAGCTTCGGTTGTATTTAATTCTTTATAAGCCTCTTCTAATCTGCTAATTTGTTTGGAAGCTTTTGTGTGATATTTAATGATCTCGTCTTTCCCAGCATCAGAAAAATCAGTTTTCAAGTTATGCTTTTTCTGAATAAGAGGGATAACATTTTTATCGATAATATCTCCAATACTTTCTATATCATTAACAGAAGACATCATCACATAAACCTCATTCGCTTGTTCGTCATTCAAATCTTTTCGTTGGATTT
>JAYEKK010000153.1:0-12317 GCA_034660955.1 Candidatus Cloacimonadota bacterium
ACCGCTTTTTATTTGCAAGTGAAAAATCATTTAATTATATAAACTTATAAAATATATTTGACCAAAAGACTTTCGTTTCAAAACTTGCGTTAAATTAATAAAGGGAGAAAGAACTTATGAGATATTTTATTCGAGCACATTTTAAATTTGCCGGCAGTACTCAATTAAGTCTCTTTCTTTTACTCCCCTGTTAGGGGAATAATACAATTTTTACCATAAAACAAAATTAAATTAATCAGGAGAAAATATAAATGGAATATCCTTTTGAAAAAATAGAGAAAAAATGGCAGAAGATCTGGAACGATAAGAAGATATTCAATGCCAAAGATAATACAGATAAAAAGAATTATTATGTTCTTTCAATGTTCCCATATCCTTCCGGTGCACTGCATATGGGGCATGTTTCAAATTATTCTATTGCAGACGCAATTAGCAGATACAAAATGATGCAGGGATACAATGTAATGCAGCCAATGGGTTATGATTCGTTTGGAATGCCGGCAGAGAATTTTGCCATTCAACATAATTCACATCCGCGCATAACAACCGATAATAATATCGCTATTATGAGAAAGCAGTTTGATATGATGGGTTTTGGAATTGATTGGGAACGTGAAGTAAGCACTTGTCACTCAGATTATTACAGATGGGGACAGTGGTTTTTTAAGAAGATGTATGAAAAAGGACTAGCTTACAAGAAAACTTCATTTCAAAATTGGTGCGATGACTGCCAGACAGTTCTGGCAAATGAGCAGGTAGAAGATGGAAAATGCTGGCGATGCAGTAGTGTTGTGCGTCAGAAAGAATTGGAACAATGGTTCTTTAAAATTACGGATTATGCAGAGGAACTGCTTGATTTCAGTGGAGTTATTGATTGGCCTGAGCGCGTGAAAACAATGCAGACCAATTGGATCGGGAAAAGTTTTGGAACGGAGATCTGGTTCAAATTGGAAAATTCGAAAGAGTTGATTAAAGTATTCACAACCAGACCTGACACAATATTCGGTTGTACTTTCATGGCACTTCCGCCTGAACATCCGCTGGTTACAAACTGGCTCAAAGAGGAATCGGAAAATTCCAAAATGCACCAATTCTGCGATAAGGTAATGAATGAAGATACGATTACCAGAACTTCGGAAGATACAACTAAAGAAGGGATCTTTACCGGTAGATTCGCTATCAATCCAGTTAATGGAGAAAAGGTACAGATCTGGATCACAAATTATGTTCTGATGGATTATGGAACAGGTGCAGTGATGGCAGTTCCAGCCCATGACCAACGTGATTTTGAATTTGCCAAAAAGTATGACATTCCCATGAAGATAGTTATTCAGAATATGGAAGAAAATCTAGTTCTTGAAGAAATGCAGAAAGCTTATACTGAACCGGGATTTCTCGTGAATTCTGGTAAATTTGATGGAATGGAAAGTGAAAATTCAATGAAATCTATTTCAGAATGGATGGCAAAAAACAGCATGGGAAAAGAAACGGTTACTTACAGACTTCGTGACTGGGGAGTTTCCCGTCAACGCTATTGGGGAAATCCGATTCCAATCATTTATTGTGAAGATTGCGGAACAGTTCTTGTTCCCGATGAAGATCTTCCAATTAAGCTTCCGGAAAATGTTGAGTTAGGAAAAACCACTCAGAATCCACTGCTTTCTGTTGATGATTGGGTTAATGTGAAATGCCCAAATTGCGGGAAACCTGCCAGACGTGAAACAGATACGATGGATACATTCGTGGATAGTAGTTGGTATTACGCACGTTATGCCGATCCCAAAAATGATAAAATGCCGTTCAGTAAGGAATTTGCAGATAACTGGCTGCCGGTAGATCAATATATCGGTGGTATCGAACATGCTGTGATGCACCTAATGTATGCACGTTTCTTCCATAAATTTATGCGAGATCTGGGCATGGTAAATTCCAATGAGCCGTTTGCTAGATTGTTAACTCAAGGCATGGTCACAAAAGACGGTGCTAAAATGAGTAAATCTAAAGGTAACGTGGTTGACCCGCAATATATTATAGACCGCTATGGTGCTGATACAGTACGTGTATTCATGCTCTTTGCTTCTCCACCGGATAAAGATTCGGAATGGAGTGACGAAGGTGTGAAAGGAGCATTTAGGTTTTTGAATCGTGTTTGGAGATTGTTTGATGAAAACCTGGATTTGATAAAGGAAAATAATGAAACCACGAGCCGGAGCAAAGCGGAGACCACCGAAGGTAATTCACACGAATTCACACGAAAAGAAAATTTAGCCGCGAAGGAACGCGAAGGAACACAAAGTAAAAATACTGTCACCCTGAGTCCCGAGTCTTCGCTCGGGAAAGGGTCAGGCAGTGATTTGAGTGCAGAAATCAAGAAACTTCGCTACAGCACTCATTTCACAATAAAGAAAGTGCTGAACGACATCGAAGAAAGGATGCACTTCAATACTGCCATCGCCGCTGTGATGGAGCATCTGAACAATGTTTATTCCATTAAGAATGTAGATAAATTAAATGATACTGAAAAAGCTATATTCGTAGAAAGTTGTGTTGCAATTCCGCATTTGATGTATGTTTTCGCACCGCACTTAAGTGAAGAATTGTGGAAGATGATAGGTAAAGAAAACCTGCTACACGAAGCTGGACTTCCTGAATTCAATGAAAAGTATCTGGTTCAAGATGAGATCACTTATGTTATTCAGATCATGGGAAAAGTTCGTGGTAAGATAAATGTGTCTGTTGATGCAACTGATGATGAGATAAAGAAACTGGCTTTGGAAGTGGAGAATGTGAAGAAATTGTTGGAAGGAAAAGAAATCAAGAAGATGATAATTGTACCGAAGAAGCTGGTTAGTATTGTAGCTAAATAGCTGGTTAGCAGATAGCCGGTTAGCATTTGGCAGAAAATATGTAGGGGCAACTCACGAGTTGCCCTATTTTTATATTTTCTCTTAATGAATTGTATAATGTTTAATCAATTTACTTTTAGGTTTCGCATATATTCCAAAATTATTTAAACCCCAGAATATTTTTACATGTTGCCCAATAAATTGATTAATTGTCATAATTGAATTTTTATAACCTCGTGCTCTTCCTTCCGAGATTAATGCATTGTATCTTTCATTAAGATCTGATATCTTCCCAATTTCCAAGAAAACCTTATCAGTAAAATCTTTTGTCAAACCTAATGTAATTACAATTGTAATAAGTGATAGTATCCAACCTTTTACAATGAAAGAATTCTGAGCCATTCTTCTGATACAGTCTTGTATCAGATCAATTTCTTTATGTAGGTTTTCATTACTCATAAGCTCTCCTTTTTCTACTCATAATGTGTCCACATCCGAATTATTTTAACGATTTTATCTTTCTTGATAACTTGATAAATAATTCTGTGTTGGATATTAATCCGTCGAGAATAAGCTCCTTTAAGGTCTCCAACAAGCTTTTCAAACGAGGGTGGATTTTGAAATGGATCGGTTTTGAGTATCTCTAATATTTTTAACGCTTTATCTTTCAATCCAGATTGTGATAGTTTTATTGCATCTTTCTGAGCTGTCTTAGAGTAAACCAGTTTCCAGTTTACCACTTAAGTTCCTTAGAATATTCCTCAACGGGAGTTTCCAGTCCATCAATAATTGATTCACGCATTCCCGGAATTGATAAAAGAAAAAGAGTTTCCTGAATATCGTTCCAATCCTCTTCTGAAACAAGTACTGCATTTCCGCGTTTTCCGGAAATAATAACCGGTTTGTGGCTTTCTGCCGTCTTATCTATTAGTCTGTATAATTTTGCTCTGGCTTCTGTTGCATTTATTGTTGTCATATGTCCTCCTAATTAAACACAAAGACAAAGTACGTTATAACGTACGTATGTCAAATTGTTTTTTATTTGCATATAAAATCATTTACTATTTATCTTATATTTTAAGTTTTGTTTCTGGAGATTTAATGAATTTAATTACAATAATAATAATCGCACTTGGCTTAGCGATGGATGCCTTTGCTGTTTCTATTGCCAGTGGAGTTACATTAAAACGATTTAAAGTTGGACCTGCATTGCGTGTAGCTTTGTTTTTTGGTGGTTTTCAGGCACTAATGCCGGTGCTGGGTTGGTTAGCAGGATCCACTTTCCAGCGATATATTGCAGCTTTCGATCACTGGGTTGCTTTTGGATTACTTACATTCATTGGCGGTAAGATGATCTATGAATCTTTCCTGATTGAAAAGACCGAAGACAATTGTGACCCCAATAACTTAACAACCATATTCATTCTAGCAATTGCCACAAGCATCGATGCCTTAGCTGTTGGGCTTAGTTTTTCTGTTTTACAAGTTCAAATCATACTACCGGTGATAATTATTGGCATTGTTACATTCTTACTTTCCTTACTGGGAGTTTATATCGGTGGGAAATTTGGATCATTATTCGAAAGGAAGATCGAATTGATCGGTGGAATAATTCTAATTGCGATTGGATTGAGAATTCTAATCGAGCATCTGTATTTCATGTAAATTCTAAAAATGGTGCAGAAGGGGGGACTCGAACCCCCACAAGCTATTGCTCACTAGACCCTGAACCTAGCGCGTCTACCAATTCCGCCACTTCTGCATATTAATTTGAAAAAAAAAAACAAGCTTTCAGAGTCAAGAAAAAAGTAAATCCAATCCTATAGTTTAAGTTAATTCAATTTCAATGATAATTGAAAGATTTTTAATTGACAAATATAAGCTGTAATGGAAATTCCAAAAAGTAATAATTAAGTAATGAGGAATTAATGGCATATTTAATATTAGCGAGAAAATACAGACCGCAAACATTTGAAGAGGTATATGCTCAAGATCATATAACAAAAATACTTAAGAACACATTAGAGATGGATAGAACAGCACAGGCTTATCTTTTTACAGGACCACGAGGAGTAGGTAAAACTTCTTTAGCCAGGATCTTTGCCAAAAGCCTGAATTGCCTTAATGATGGTCCTACAACAACACCTTGTAATGTATGTCAGAATTGTACCGAGATCACACAAGGAAATTCCTCGGACGTTATTGAAATTGATGGTGCTTCCAATACAGGTGTAGAAGATATTCGTGATCTTCAAAAAGAGCTGATGTACGCTCCCTCTACTTCACGGAATAAAATTTATATTATCGATGAGGTGCACATGCTTTCTAAGAATGCCTTTAATGCACTTCTTAAAACATTGGAAGAACCTCCGGAAAACGTCATTTTCATATTTGCTACAACTGAACCGCATAAAGTTATTCCCACTATCATTTCCAGATGCCAACGCTTTGATTTTAAAAGAATTCCAATTCCTGCAATTATAGATAGATTGAGTTCCATTTGTAAGATCGATGGAATTTCAATCGATCCCGAAGCATTATTTGCCATTGGCAAAAAGGCTGACGGCAGTATGCGTGATGCTCTCTCTTTGATGGATCAGGTAATTGCTTACGGTAAAGATTATATCTCACTTGTCGATGTACTCACGATCTTCGGGATTGTGCACACAGATGTTTTTTATAAGATCCTGCTTTTCGTTTCAGAGAAAAATGCATCCGGTATTATTGAATTATTACATGATATTTTAGAAAAAGGAAATGATATTCAGGAATTCCTAAATGGAATGCTCGATTACATCCGGAATTTGCTTTTACTTAAATTGAAGATTGAAATTCCAACGATCTCAGAAGCGAACAGAAAACAAATGCTGGAAATCTCAGATAAATTTGAAGATGGCGACCTTTTATACATTATGACGATACTAATTAAAACTAAAATGGATATTAAGAGCAGTAGTAATCCCACTCTTGTAGCAGAAATGGCATTCATAAAGATATCTCGCTTATCTGAACTTCAATCTCTTGATAAATTAATAGATTCGATAAATACTGGAAAACCTGTTCAGATGGAACCAACTAAGGTTCAACCAATTCGTATGCAACCTGTTCAGAATAAGAAAGTTGCAGCTCCTGAACAAAAAGAAGCTACAATAATGCATGAAAAAACAGAGGAAGTAAAAGCTGAAATTCAAAAAGAAGCAGATCTGGAAAAACCAAAGATCGATAAATTAACAATTGAAGCTGTTGAAGAGAGTTTAGATGATATAGCAAAAGTACTTTCAAAACAGAAACCTATTGTAGCTAATTACTTTATTAAGTGCCAAATACGTAATCTATCTAATAATTTCCTTCACTTAGCGTCTACTAATTCATTAGCATTTAATATGTTAAAGGATGAAAAAGTAATCATTTCCGATATCTTTACAAAACATTTCAATCTCAAAATTAAAGTTGATTTCACTCTTGAAGAAGTTAAGGGTAAGAAAGTAATAACAAATCCAACTTTAGATGATATTAAAAGAGAATCACCTACAATAGCAAGCTTCATCGAAGACACCGACTCAATAATTAATTAATTCCGATACTGTTTTAAATTTGTATCCCATTTTAGGTAATTCATCTATTAACACTTTTACAACATCAATTGTAGCTTGTCTGTCTATTCTCTTTCCAGGTCTTTCTATGCCAGAATCATGTAATACAATTATTGAACCGGGTTTGATACGTTTGTAGATTCTTTTCAAGATCACATTTGAATTGTTCTCTTTAAAATCTTTTGTCGGCACACTCCACATAATTACTTTTTTATTTAAAGATGCTAGAACCGCAGATGCTGCAAACAAAAACCTACCAAATGGTGGTCGGAAATGGATATCACTTTTTACACCAAGTTCACGTAATAACCTGTCTGTCTTCTCTATCTCTTCCCTAATCATGCTCTTTTTCTTGAATATTAAATTTTTATGTGAATAGGAATGATTGCCAAGTTCATGCCCTTCTGCTATCATTCTGCTAATTATCTTTTTGTGTTTTTCAATTCTACTTCCCGTAACAAAGAATGTAGTTTTAATGCCATTCTCTTTAAAAAGATCAAGTAGTTCATTTGTGAACAAAGGATGAGGACCATCATCAAAAGTAAGTGCAACTAGTTTATCTTTGATCCTCACTTTATAGATGATCTTTGGAAACATTCTCATTAATTTCTCTCCGAAAGATTCTGTATAATCCCGAATTGTAATTGTCCCGATTCATCGGGAAAGAATTCTAAAACTCGAAAGCAATATTACAAAATGTCACCTACAGATAAAAGAGATTGCTTCGTCTGAAAATACAAGAAGAATACTCGCAAAGACAACCATTTTCGAATTTCTTACAAAAACACATAATTATGCAGAACTTAATTTTTTCCAATATCATTGACTAAATATCTATTATTCCAATTTTTGATATAGAAAAATATTTTAAGGGGTTCACGGTCAAGTTTTTTGCAAGAACGGCTGTGAATTATGGAATTTATGGAACTTACTATTTACATATTTGCGTTATTATATTTCACAATTATATTCTCTTTTTTCATTGGGATTGTATTTTTAGAGAATACAAAAAATGAAAAGATAAATAAAATTTCTATTATCATTGCAGCCAGAAACGAAGAGAAACATCTTCCCAACTTGCTGGAATCCTTAGTAAACCAGAGCTATCTAGAAGAAAATTATGAGATAATAATTGTTAATGATAGATCTGACGATAATACAGTTAACATTGTGAGCGAGTACACATCTAAAAATAGCAATATCACATTGCTTCAAGTTAAAAATGAGTCTAAATCCCTTTTAGGGAAGAAAGGAGCTCTAGACATAGGAATTCGCTCATCAAAGCATGACATACTTGCCTTCACCGATGCTGATTGCGTTCCTACAAATAAGTGGATCGAGCAGATCAATAATCATTTTACTGATGATACGGATATTGTTGCAGGATATTCTTTTATACATTATAAAAATGCTTTCTTCAAATTCCTTAAGAATTTAGAAAGGTCATCACTCTTTGCAGTGATTGCCGGAAGTTTTGGTTGGAATTGGGGAGTTACAATTACTGCCGGAAATATGGCTTATCGGAAAGAGTTGTTTTATAAAGTTGGTGGATTCGGTGATATTGGTACGATTAGATCCGGTGATGATGATCTAATGATCCAGAAAATGGGAAAATATGCGCGTCGTATGAAATTTATGTTCCACCCCGATTCTATGATAAATACCGGCAGAGATTCAACAACCAACTCACAAATTAATCAGGAAACACGGCGTGGCTCCAAATGGCGTTACTATCCGGCATCAATTAAAATAATGACCTTATTTATTTTTGTATATTATTTGGTTTTTATCGGTTCTTTTTTTGGATTTCTGTTTGCCAACCTTTCAACAACTCTTTTCATAATTATTCTCTTTCTAAAGATAATTCCGGAATTTCTATTATTAACATTGTTTTTGGCAAGAATAAAGAGGCTAAAATTAATGTGGGTCTTCCCTATCGCTGAATTGATCTATATTCCATATTTTGTTTTATTTGGATTAAAGGGAACATTTGGAAAATATAGATGGAAAGAATAAAAGAAAAATATATACATGAATTAGCAAGATTCGAAGTTCAAAGGAATAATATCCGGCGTTTATGGAATATACCGCAGGATACAGCCGAATTGCTGTATACATTTGTAAAGATAAAGAAACCTAAACATATTTTAGAGATTGGAACTTCAAACGGATTTTCTACTTTTTGGTTATCTATTGCTGCTGAATCTTATGATGCTGTTATAGATACAATTGAGGTTGATAAAGAAAGATTTCAATTGGCTAAGAGAAACCTAAGGAACAGAACAAACATAATTCAAAGGTTTGGAAAAGCAGAATTGATAATTCCTGAATTACTTGATAAATTCGATTTTGTTTTCATTGATGCTGGGAAGATCAATTATATTGATTACATTAAAATACTGATTAGTAAACTAAAAAACAATGCAATAATAATTGCAGATAATATTATTTCACATAAAGATTCAATTAAAGAATATCTTGACTACATTGAAAGCAGTGGACTTTTCGATACTGTAACATTGGATATAGATTCAGGACTTAATGTTGCAATTTATAAGGCAAATAAAATTAAATGAGTTCTGCTTAATAGAGTGTTTTTGTCATCCTGACGAATCTTACACTTAGTTCTCAGGAAGGATCTCCACTTATAATGAGATTCTTCGTCGAATGCCTATGTAAGTTCATCCTCAGAAAGACAACGATTTTCCTATTATTGCATAACCTTTAAATGAATTTGAGATAAAGGAGTAAAGATTAATGAAGACTCCCGTTGTAATTGGAATTTGCGGTGGAACAGGTTCTGGTAAAAGCACCATTACAGATGCAATTCAAAGTGAAGTTAAAGATGAAATTACTACGATCCCACAAGATAGTTATTATAAGAATTTTGGGCATCTTCCACCTGAAGAACGAAATAAAATAAATTTCGACCATCCAAATACTCTTGATAATGAGCTTCTGATACAACATGTAAATCAACTTAAAAATAATCAAATAATTCAGATGCCGGTTTACGATTTTAAAACGCATACAAGATTAGAAAGAACTATAACAAAAATACCTACGAAACTTATTATTATTGAAGGAATTCTAATTTTTGAAAATGTCGAATTAAGGAACATGATGGACATAAAAATATTTGTTGATACTAATGCAGATATTAGAATATTAAGAAGGATCCAGCGTGATATAAGTGAACGTGGAAGAGACTTTCAATCTGTTGTAGAACAGTATCTTTCCACAGTTAGACCAATGCACATCGAATTTGTAGAACCGAGTAAAAAATATGCTCACGTTATCATACCGGAAGGTGGGCAAAATAAGATCGGTATTGATATGATAGTATCTAAAATCAAACAAATAATAAATTAATTTTTGGAGGAAAAATGAAAATTAGAATAATTATTTTAATCATATTCCTGATCACATGCCTTAATGCAAAGGATCAGGTAACAATTTACAATGAGAATTTCTCGTTGGTGCGCTCATCAATTGACCTTACACTCTCAAAAGGAATTCAAAGCTATTTTATGGATGATATTCCGAGTACAATAGAGGCTAATTCAGTTATTATTAAACCTCTTAAAGGCGATATTGAGATCTTTTCACAGAATTATGAATATGATCTGGCTAATACTTCTAAAATATTAGAAAAGTATATTGGAAAAGATATTGAGATAATCGCTGAAGATGATATTAAGTTTCTCGGGAAATTTCAATTTAATGACAGTTCTACAATTGGGATCATTGAAAATAATACGAATAAACTAATTCTTATACAAAGAGATGAAATAAGAAACATCAGCCTGGCAGAACTTCCAAAAAATTTCTTTCTCAAACCAACTCTTCATTGGCGATTGAATGCACCAAAAGCAGGAAAATTTCCAATTGATTTTTCATATATTTGTACAGGCATGAAATGGGATGTTACCTATAATACTGTCTGGAATGAAGATATTAGTAAACTTGAGATTAACAGTTGGGTTACGATAATCAATAAAACAGGTAAAGCCTTTTTAGATACAAAACTCAAACTTATTGCCGGTGATGTACAAAAGATAGCACAGCAATACGAACAGGGCTCTTTTACAAGATTCGCATTAGAAAAAACTGCTGTTGGGGCTCCCGATTTTGCAGAGAAAGCATTTCACGATTTTCATATGTATACTCTCAGTGAAAATGTAAATATTAATAATAACCAAACTAAACAACTACGACTTTTTCCTACAAAAATAGTTAATGCAGAATCAAGATACGAATACAGCACAGGCTCTACAGATGTTCAAAGTAAGATTAAATTCATAAATTCCAAAAAAGATGGTTTGGGAATTCCTCTACCAAAGGGTATAGTAAAAATATACAAAAAAGATGATGCAGATAACGAACTAGAGTTCATTGGAGAAGACAATCTTGATCATACTGCAAAAGATGAAGAGATTCTTCTAACCACAGGAAATGCCTTTGACCTGGTTGCTGAATCCATTACAATAGAGCGTAGAAAAATATCTAACAGGATATACGAACGTGATATGAAAGTTTCATTGAAAAACAAATCTGGAAAAACAAAAATCGTCATTGTTCTTCATAATTTATATGGTGATTGGACAATTATGAAAAATAGTTTATCTTTTAAAAAGAAAAGTGCAACGCTTATTGAATTTGAAAAAGAGCTAAAACCTAATGAAGTGTACGAATTAACCTGGACAGAGAGGATAGAATCATAAGCTAGGAGGGAAAATGGAGTTTAACCTATTGTCATTTGATGATATGTTGAATGGTTTACTTAAAAAACTAGAATTTGAAGAACATCTAAGTCACATAATTCGCAATATAGAAGGTGAATTTGATTTTCAATCTATGGGTGTTTATCTTAAGGTTCCAAACTCAGATATTTTCCGAATGAAAATTTCTCGAAATATCAGCCATACTTTTGCAAAGAACTCGATCTTTACAAAAGGTGATTCGATTATTAAAAAATTGATGCAACTCAAACTCCTTGATATCCGACCCTTTGGAAGATATAAATTCGAAAAAGGATATTCCCATTTAATAATACTTCCACTAAATCATAATGATGAATTACTGGGATTCATGTTTATTGACAAATATAAAGAGGAATTTGAATGCGAGGAAATGACAAAAATAAAATTATTCTCATCAATAATATCATTAATTGTACAATTATATTTGCAAAGTAATGAGATTGAACAACATCGAGGTATATACGAATCAGAAAAAATATATTCCTTTAAAGCATTTCTGGAAAGAAGTGAAGTTATTTTCTCAATGATGAAACGATATATTAGAAATCTTACAATTGCTATTATGAAAATTGAAAGCTTTGAGAATATAATTAGAACAATCGGTGAACATGAAACAAATGATCTATTAAAGCAGATTTCCCACACTATAAGGAATGATCTGCGTGATATAGATATCATTGGTAAAATACATAAAGATACTTTTGCAGTTTTAATGCCTGAAACATCAAATCAAAACGGGTTTATCACTGTTAAAAGAATTAATAACAAAATCATGAAACTCCCAATAATGAAAGTTTGTAAAATTAATTGGGGTATTTCCCAGATGAATGATAAGATCAATAATGTCGAAGATCTTATTAAATTTGCGGAAAATGCAGCATATGATTCAAACAGGAAAGAAGAAGGAAATATAACAATATATAAATAATTTTGTACTTTTGTTATTAATTCCCAGACTGTGTGAAAATACAAAAATAACTATAATCCTGAGTGATTCGGCTTCAGCCGAATTTTATCGAAGGATATTATTTTGATCCTTTGTATCCCCTCAAGATTACACTTCGATACAAAACTAAAGTTTCAACTCAGTGTAACAGGTAGACATAAACTCAAAC
>JAYEKK010000154.1:0-12129 GCA_034660955.1 Candidatus Cloacimonadota bacterium
CTTAATCTTTACAAAAATCCAAATTCAGATTGGTATATTTACAAATCATCTCAAATAATTAATGCACACCTGTTTAATATTGATCTAAAAACAAGCATATTAATGCAAGCCCCGGTTGAAGTGATCCGTCAGATCATGATTCCCGTTGAAGATTCACAGGCAATTTATAAGTTACTCGAAACCTATCTGGAATATATTAAAACGGTAAATAAAAATGGAATTGCGATCTTCTGGCGTTTCTTGTTGAAACTATTTAAAATTATTGGAATTGAATTCAACATTACACATTGTATACAATGCTCTCAAAGAAAACAATTATATGCTTACTTTCCGCAAAAACACGGTTTCATTTGTAATGATTGCTATCATCCCGTAAATGATGATCAGATATTTAAGATTAGCAAAAACGCAGCTGATTTGATCTCAAAATTAAATAATATCGGTAATTATATCGATGAAATATCAATTAGTAAATCTACAATAAAGCAACTTAATAGAATTTTCCTCACACATCTATCAGAACATTTTCATAAAAAGATCCATTTAAAAAGCATTGAATTGTTGTAATTATATTTTTTAACCCTACAGTTAATATTTTTACTAAAACTAAAATAATCCAATTTTTTTCAATTTTTTTACACATTCCATTTTGCATTCTAACGGTTTGTAAATAAAGTTGTTAGAATATAATTATACTACTCTAAATTAAAATACAAATATTTTTTCTGAGTGGCGGTGTCACAATTTGCAGATTTCTTACATATATATTTAAAGGGACAAATATATCTAAAAAGGAATGAAAGTTGTTAATTGAAAATAAGAAAAATATACTGAAAAAAATTAATTACATAACAATTTTACTCTTTACAGAAAAAAATGCTTTAGCAATTTTAGAAAGTAGATTTTGTAAGACTAATTACATCTTCTACATTGGAAAGAATAAATTTATTCGGATAAATCCTCTCTGAGTAAATTGGAGAGGGTGAATTGGAAAGAGTTTTTGTAGAGAAATAAAAGAAATTGAAAAATAAAATTGAATTGAAAATTAAAAATAAACATATGGAGAAAATAATGAAAAAGATATTAATACTAATAATGTTGATTATAACCTCAATGTTATTTTCAAATACATACATAGTTCTACAAAACGGAAACGGAGATTTTACAACAATCCAAGGTGCCGTAAATGGTGTTTCAGCTGGTGATGAGATAATTGTTTTTGATGGAACCTATTATGAAGATATTATAATTAATACACATAGTTTGACTCTTAAGTCTTTTAGCGGACCTGAAGATTGTATAATCAGTGGTAATACACATTGCCTCACTGTTAATTTACCGATGGAAAAAATTGAAGGATTCACAATTAAAAATGCTTCAAATACTGCTTTGGTTATCCAAGGTGGATTGTCAGAATTAAAAAACTGCATCTTTGAAGATAATGAAAAGACAGGTATGCCTTTGATCGGTGGGAGTGCTATTACAGCCTGGAAACCTTTCGAGGAACTATCTGACTGTATTTTTCAAGATAACGATGGTCCTCATACTGTAGTTATTCATTGCGATTATCCTCTAGGACAACCCTTTCCAGAAGTAAATGAAACAATCAAAAATAATATATTCCTAGATAACACAAATTCTGCAAGTTATCCAATCAATGGAAAAGATATTTCACTTATGAATGCAAGTATTAATAACTATCATGGTGTTCTTGAAAATAATACATTTAAGGGTAGTACAGGTGGAATCTATGTTGAAGGAATTTATGGAAATGCGGATTTAAATATTTCAAACTGTGTTTTTGATGGATCAGGAATTAGTGATGATCTTTTTGATCAAGATTTGGTAATTATAAATTATAGTTGTTTCTCTAATAATGGTTATCAAAACACTTATACTTGGGAAGATGGTAACTTAACTAATACAGATCCCGAACTAAATTCATCAACCTACCAGCCACTCTGGAATTCGTCTGTCAAATCTCCCTGCATAGATACAGGCGATCCTTCAATTATAGATAATGACGGCACACCCTCGGATATTGGCGCAGTATGTGCAATTACTCATAAATACGATATCGTCGAACTCCCCTCTCCGGAAGAAGACAACAACGGCTGGAAATGGCTTAGTTTTCCTGCATTGGATAATGTGCTTGATGAAGCCGATATTGCTGAGAATGTATTAGCTGGTATTCTCGATCCTACAATTCTTGATAAAGTTTATTCAGAGAATTATATTATTCAATATGATGATGTAGCGGATGAATGGGAGCATGATTATGAACAGTTTTCTCGTACGGAAGGATTCAAATTTTATATGAACGCTGCCGCTGATCTGGATGTACCAGGCTTTAAGGAGTATGATAATACTACTATCGTATTGGATGGGAACACACCAGGAAACTGGGTCGGTTATTGGTTAGAAGAAACACAGCATGTTAGCGATGCATTCAGTGATTATTGGGATGCTTCAAATATCTACTTTATACAGCATCAAAATTGGACAGCATTTTATTTGGGTCGATGGCGGATTGAATTATATTCCGGTGATGAGCCAACACTTTCTTATGGTGATATGGTAATTGTGAAATGTTATAATACAATCAATAATTTTCAGTGGAATAGTGGTTCACCGACAATAAGAACGTTGATTGCAGAAACAGAATATTTCACCTACGAAGAGCAGGCAGGTTATATACCACTCTACATCGAGCTGGATAGTGGTAATATGCCGCAGGAGATTGGAGCATTTGTAAACGGAGAATGTATTGGTGCTGCAGTTGTGGGAGACACTCTCATACAGATCAATGCCTACACCACATCTGTTCCTCCGGGTGATATCGAACTTGAATTGTATTATGGTGGTAGAAGTGAAAACCAAAATATTTCTTCTTATAACTGTGTAACCTCTTCCAAGCCTGATATAATAATGAAGCAACTTTCTACAAAAGACAAAGACGATGCCTGGTTTATTAATCTGCGGGAAGGTTCTGAGGTGATACCGGAAATAATAGAATTCTCTGCATCGAACTATCCCAATCCATTTAATCCGACCACAACAATTTCCTACAGTCTTCCTCTGGAAGGTGAGGTCTCATTGAATATCTACAACGTAAAGGGACAGCTTGTAAGACAGCTTATCGACGGCTCTCAACCGGAAGGACATTATGAAGTAGTTTGGAATGGCAAAGACAGCAATGAAAAGAGTGTTTCATCAGGAATATACTTCTACAAATTATCAACTAAAGATGATACAATAATGAAGAAAATGCTGATGTTGAAGTAACTCACCCTGCTGTCCCTCTCTTTTTCGTTACACTTAAAGAGATGAAACATAAGAAGCCGTTGAGAGAATTTATAAACCTTGCGAAGGTTGTGAAGCTTTCTTAAAATCTCGATCTTCGCAATGGTTATTGTTCATTAAATAATAAAAATCAATGTCATTCTGAGGAAGTCTTCTTGCTTTTCACACGAAGAATCTACACTAGAAAGGACTCTTCATCGAATGCCTTTGTAAGAATTCTTCAGAGAGACAATTATATCCCTCTTTGGCTTGTCGCGACGTAGCTTGGCGAAGACGGAAAGGGGAAAACAGGGGGTTATATGATAAAAAATATTAATAACCAATTTGCTTCAGTTCCTTCGTCGAATGTCGAAGAAGAGTTTCTCAGGAAGACGAAGCAAAAAAGGAGATTATATGAATACTAATACCAAGTTATTCTTCCGAAGATGTCCTTCTATTTCGCAAAGCCGGCATTTATTTCTTCTGTTCGTTTTTGTTAGCTTTTGTTCGTTGCTAAATGCTTTTACCTGGCACATCAAACAAGACGGCACAGGCAACTTTACAACTATCCAGGAAGGGATCAATGCATCTGCAGATTCTGATACGGTACTCGTTTATCCGGGTACTTACTATGAAAACCTGGATTTCAATGGTATGAATATCGTATTAGCCAGTCTGGAATTAACTACAGGAAACGAGCAGTATATTTTTACAACAATAATTAATGGTCAACGTATTGAGAGCTGTATAAGAATTCATAATGGTGAAACGGATGCTCATATTCAAGGTTTTACGATCCAAAACGGTTATGGTACTCAATTTTGGTCTAGAAATGGTGGTGGAGTTCTAGTTCATGATTATAGTACCGTTTACATCGCAAATTGTATAATAAAGAATAATATTGCAGCATCTGGTGCAGGTTTATATGCTAGGCACGGCTTTCTAAATATCTCAGGTGTTACTATAAAGGAAAACTCAGCTCATTTAGGAGGTGCCTGCTATTTAAATGATGATAGCACGTTAATTTTTGATCCTGAAAACCGTTGTTCAATTTACAATAACAATGCTGGCAGAGGTGCTGATATATATATACAAGACACAGGTCATGTTAATGTAATAGTAGATACATTTACTATCTTTGGACCTAGTCGGTTTTTCGCTGAATTTGTGGATGGTTCAACCCTTAGCTTTGATATTCAAAATAACTGGATGGAACTTGAGCCTCATGATCTATATGTAGCTGCAGATGGTGATGACACTAATTCAGGATTAACATCAACCGATCCACTAAGAAATATTTCATGGGCAGTCCGCAAGATCCAGGCAGATGAACAGAATCCACGTACAGTACATGTAGCTGCAGGCACTTATTCCTGGGCAGCAAATCAGCAGATTTATCCTTTTGGTTGTAAGGAATATGTTTCGGTTATTGGTGAAAACATGGATAATACTATTCTATACAATGATTATTTACTTGCTGCAATTAATGGGAAAAACGTAGTAGGGACCATTGAATTTTCAAATTTCTCAATACAAAATAATCCAGATAATTACACTGCTGCAATAATGAGTTTGTATGACATCGATAAAGTTATACTTTCAAATATTAAAATCCAAAATAATTCAAATATTAACCGCATCTTTACTAATGAATATGTATATAATGAATACGACAATCTTATAATAACAGATAATATTACCGATGGTACTCATTCTGGTCTAAGTTTGGCAAAAAATGTGGGGTATTTAAAGAGCAGCATTATCAAGAATAATATTAATATTTCACCCGATCCTCATGGATGCGTAGTCGCAATGGATTTAATGGCGTATGATGACTTTACTATTGAGAATTGTGTCTTTTCCGAAAATCAAACAACTACTCTTGATAGTAGAATAATTCGGATAACCAACCATAATGGAGGAGATCCCAATATTAAATTTATTAATTGCTTAATTTCAGATAATTCAGTTGGAAGTGGAAACGTTTTTCAAGTTTTCAATTATGATGGAACTAGTGAATTTAACAATTGTACGTTTACAAACAATACAACAAACAATACACCAAATAATGCAACGATTTATGCTTATGGTGATATTACTTTGAAAAACACAATAATACATAATAATACTGATTATGAAATCTATATGGTTGATGATACTCAATACGGTTATATCTACGAGCTTAATTTAGATCACTGCAATATCAAAAACGGAGAAGAGGGTGTTTACAATATGAACAACGCAAATATTATAAATTGGTTAGATGGTAACATAGAGGATGATCCACTTTTCCTCTTATCTGGTGATTATCCATATCAACTAACCTTAGATTCTCCCTGTGTGGATACCGGTACACCGGATACGTTAGGATTATTCTTACCTCCATGGGACCTTTTGCATAATTACCGTGTGTGGGATGGAGACAATAACGGAACTGCAATAATAGATATGGGCTGCTATGAGTTTGGAGCAGATGAATACCCTGTTGGAATTACCAATGACCAATTACCAGTGACTGATTACCAATTAACCAATTTCCCCAATCCCTTTAATCCAGAAACTAAAATAGTTTTCGATCTGCCGGAATCAGGGCAGGTTAAGTTAGAAATTTACAACATCAAAGGACAAAAGGTAAAAACTCTACTTGATTGCTATATGAGTCCCGGTAGAAGCGAAATGCTCTGGAACAGTAAAGATGATAATGGTAAAAGAGTTTCTAGTGGTGTTTATTTCTACAGATTGCAAACACCAATGAAAAAGATTACAAAGAAGATGCTGATGTTGAAGTAGCGTAGCACGTTCACTCCTGAACGTGCATGCTCAGACAAGAGTGTCTGAGCTACAATCAATGATCTACCACATAACTTTTTTTTGCGGATGATTAAGGATAATCGTCCCTACAGTACACTCTTGTTGATAAATTAAACTTATTAACTTAGATAGCGTCCGCAAGTTCAACGTGTGAACGAGATAAAAGTGCATACTAATAACTTTCTTTTTTTCATTAGTTATCATGTCTATCCTGTTGATCCTGCCAAAATTAAAAACTGTATACTTAAAGTATAATTAACTTAAAGCCATAACAATTGACAAATTAACTGCTCTAAATTTTGTGACAAATATATGAAAAGAAAAGATATTATTAATATTAGTTTATTTATATTGGTTTTTGCGTTTGCAGCCTACAGATATTCAACACGAACATATTCATCTCAGAGATCTGCCTTTGTAATGGATACAATAGTTGATATCAAAATTGAAACTAAACATAAAAATACAAATGAGATATTGGATAATGCATTCAAATTAATGGAAGATTATGAAAATAAGTTCTCATTCTATAATAACGAAAGTCTAATTTGGAAATTTAATAATTCTGTAATCGATAGTCTATACATTGATGGAGATCTAAAAGATATTTTTTCTATTTCTGGTGTACTTTTCAACAAGACAAATGAACATTATGATGTTACGATTGGAGCCTTATCAGAGATTTGGGATTTTGATAAAAATGTCATTCCCCCAGATGAAGAAATTGTAGACGCAATTGATAATACAGGTTTCGAAAAATTGAAAATTCAAAACGGATATATGCATAAACCTGATGGAATGAAGATCAATTTGGGGAGCTTGGCAAAGGGCTTTATAATTGATCAAGTGGTTGAGTATCTAAAGCAGCAGAATGTGATTTCCGGTTTTGTTAATGCTGGCGGAGATATGAGAATCTTTGGCAGAGAAAAGCCCTTCAAAATTGGAATTCAGCATCCCAGAAGTGAATCGAACAAGATTATTGATGTTATAAATGTGGGGAATAGGTCGGTTGTTACATCTGGTGATTATGAGAGATATTTTATTAAAGATGATCTTCGCTATCATCACATTATCGATCCAAAAACAGGTTATCCTTCAAGAAATGCAATTTCTGTTACTGTAATTGCTAAAACGGCTTTAATGGCAGATGCATATTCTACAGCACTTTTTTTACTAGAACCAAAACAAGCAATAGAAATAGCAGATGAAACTAACGATCTTGAAGCTATAATATATTTTATTATGAATGATGAAATAGAAAAACTTGAAACTAAGGGAATGGACGAGTATCATTGAAGATTGAAGATTGGAGATTGAAAAAGATAATGAAACACAGAGACACAAGGGCACAGAGATCACAGAGGAATAATTATACTTTTTTTTTCGTATTAATTCGTGTTAATTTGTGGTTAAGAGCTTTGTGTTTTAGTGGCAAATAGGAAATATTATGAAAAATAAAATTGATGTTCAAAGTTTAGAAGATAAAAGGAAAGTCACGATAAATAAAGTTGGCGTGAAGAATGTTAAATATCCAATCATTGTGGATGACCGTGAGAATAAGCAACAGACCACAGTTGCTGATCTTGATATTTATGTAGAATTGCCACATCATCATCGCGGAACGCATATGAGCCGTTTCCTGGAAGTACTTAATCATTTCCATAAAGATAATTTCATTCAAAGATTACCTGAATTTCTAGCAGAAATAAAGAAAGCTCTCAATGCTGATTATGCTTATGTGAACATCAGGTTTCCATACTTTATGAAGAAGACAGCTCCAGTTTCCAGAACTAATTCTCTGCTTTCTTATAACTGTTATTTTAAGGCATCATTAAATAATGAATTCGATATACAAATTGGAGTTGAGGTACCAATTACAACATTGTGTCCTTGCTCGAAAGAAATCAGTGAAAACGGTGCTCATAGCCAGCGTTCAATGGTAACTGTGGTAACAGAATATAATAAATTCATTTGGTTGGAAGAAATAATAGAAATTGTAGAAAGCTGTGCAAGTTGTGAAATATATTCGCTGCTTAAACGGGTTGATGAAAAATATGTTACCGAAAAAGCTTATGATAATCCAAGATTTGTTGAAGATATCGTAAGAGAAGTTACATTAAAATTGCAAAAAGAAGAACGAATTGACTGGTTCAAAGTGCAATCAGAAAATTATGAATCTATTCATAATCATAATGCTTATGCTTGTGTGGAATCAGATAAAAGGAAATAAAATAGCCGCGAAGTTCACGAAGAGACACTAAGTAAAAAACAGAAATCTTAGTGTTACTTAGTGTTCTTAGCGGCAAATAAAAGGAAATAAATGAAAGTAACGTCAAATATCTTACATAATGAATTTAAAATTATAACGGCCAAAGATAATTCTAATCCATTGGTTTGTCTTCAGCTTTACATCCGCATTGGTTCTGCATGGGAAGAGAAAAATGAAGCAGGATATTCACATCTTACGGAACATCTTGTGTTCAAATCTACAAAAGCATATCCGCAGAATGCAATAATGAATAAAGTTACGAATCTTGGTGGATCTATAAATGCTTATACCGAGTTCGATTCCACATGCTTCTATATCACGCTTCCTTCAAAATTTACAGAAGAGGGAATTGAAATACTATCTGAACTTGTCCTTAAAGCAGATTTTTCTAATGAAGATTTTAGTTCGGAGAAAAAAGTGGTTATTGAGGAACTTAAACAATTCAAGAATGAACCTGAAGATTCTTTTATTGAAGATATTGCAGCGGACTATTTTAAAAAAAATCCTTACAAGAAACCCATCATCGGTAATATGAACTCACTAAAGAAAGCTGATCCGGATTCTCTTCGCAATTTTTATAACAAATATTATGTTCCCAATAACTGTTTTTTAGTTGCCGCAGGCGATATTAAGGGAAATGAACTTGATGAAGTGATCAAGAAGTATTTTAGCAAATGGAAACCATCTAAATTAAAAGAGCGAAAAAGGATGAGCAATCACTTTCCAACCAAGCCTGAGATCAAATATTTTGCCAAAGATATTTCCAGCAATATGCTTGCTTTTGTTATTCCAGATCTGGCAGAAACTGATCCCGATGCATATCCGCTCTCTTTGGTTACAAAAGCATTTGCAATAGGTAAGAATTCAAGATTGTACACCAGGTTGTTCACACAGGAGAAGCTGATTGATAATGTACATGTTCATTCACTTAGCGGAATTAATGACGGTGCTTCCGTGATAGTTATTTTGCCTAAAAGAAAAGCCGATCTAACGAAGATAAGTAAAATATTCATGGAAGAACTTAAACAGTTTTTTTTGCACGGAATGAACGATATTGAATTAGAGGATAACAAAAAGGAATTGATCTATTTTTATCGCTATACATTTGAATATATGGAATCACTTGCATCCAGTCTGGGAAGTGAAGAGATTCTTTCTAACTACAAGAAATTCTTTGAATATCCGGAAATGATAAGAAATATAACCAGCAACGATATTAAAAGGATTATAAAAAATTATTTCAGCAAAGAACATCTTTATATTTACTGCACCGGAAAAAATAATGTAAATGAAAGCATTATTTGTAAACTGCTTAAAGAAAAATATAAATCTAATAAAATTATTGAACAAACATTTTTTGAAACTCGTTTAAATAATGGTATGAAAATCCTTTTGAAAAAAGTTACAGGTAAACCTACAGTTGGAATATCACTATCTTATGAGGTTTCTCAATTGAATGAAACTGTGAAAAATCTCGGTATCAACTATCTCACATCAACCTTGTTGCTTTATGGAAACGAGAAACGAAATTATCAACAATTTCTAAATCATTGTATCTCAAATGGAATTAATTTTGGGATAAGCCCGCACAGTGAAACAACTCTAATTAATGCTAAATGTTTTAAGGAAACGCTTCCCGCAAGTTTGGAATTGGTCTCTGATGTTGTGCTTCATCCTACATTTCCAAAAGAGCATTTCAACAACATTAAACTTACTATAAAAAGTAACTTAGATCGTGTTAAAGATTATCCTCAACACAATTCATCACTTCTATTTAAGGAGATGATATTCGGGAAAAAGAGTAATTTAAATAATCGTTCCGGTTCAAAAACATCGATACAGAATATTACAATAAAACAAATCAAAGAATGGTATAATAAGCATTATCAGCCAGAGAATATGTCACTTGCAATTGTTGGTGATTTCAATTTTGATGAAGCTCTCAGGTTGTGTGAATCCAATTTTTCTTTTGAGAAAAATAATTATTCCAGATCTATCCAAAAAGCATTAATTAATTCCTCCAAAACAAAGTATAAATTAACAAAAAGAGGGATGGATCAGGCAATAATTACAATTGGTGGTTTTGCCTGCAATGCCCATGATAAAGTTAAAAATACCGCCTTTCACATTCTCTCACAGATAATTGGTGGTGAAAATGATTCTATCCTTTTTACTGAACTTCGTGAGAAACGCGGTCTTGCTTATTCTGTCGATTTCAGTTTTAGTTCTGTTAGATCCACCGGATTCTGGGTTGCTTCGGCAGTTGTAGATAAAGCTAATAAAGATGAAGCAGTAAAAGTGATCCGTGATGTTCTTAAAAGTATTATGACAAATGGAATTACACTTAAAGAGCTTGAAACTACAAAGAATTTTATCCGCGGTCAAAGAGTTATGGAGCAGGAGAGTGTGCTGAACCTGGCTCAAACACTCTCCATTTTGGAATCATTAGGTTTGGGATATTCTCATTATCTTAAAAGAGATGAACGTTTAGATAGAGTAGATGTAAAAATGCTGCATGAACTAGCGTCCGAATATTTCAAAGAAGAAGATCAATTTATACATATTATGATTTGAGAAAACTAAATAGAATGAATATGAGAATAATAACTATTGGAATCGATCTTGGCTCAAGAATGTCTAAGATCGTTGTTTTAAAAGAGAATAAAATTATATACTCAAATGTTAGCGATACTGGTGTAAATCTTAAAAAAGTTTCTGAACTATTATTAAATGATGCACTTAAAGAAAGCTCTCTTTCTAAATCTGATATCACAAATATATATTCCACAGGCTATGGTAGGAATATTGTTCCATTCTCAGATAAGCGTATTTCTGAGATAAGCTGTCATGCCAGAGGAGCAAATTATTTCTTTCCAGATGCAAGAACGATAATTGATATTGGCGGGCAAGATTCTAAAATTATCTTAGTTAATGAAAAGGGGCATGTAAAAGACTTTGTAATGAACGATAGGTGTGCCGCTGGAACTGGGAAATTTTTAGAAGTTACTGCAACTACATTAGAAACAACAATTGATAAATTAGGTGATATCTCACGATCTTCTAATAAAAAGATAGATATTAATAGTACTTGTGTTGTTTTTGCTGAATCAGAGATTATTGGTCTAATTGCTGAAGGTTTAGAAAAACCGAATATTATAAATGCTGTTCATCGCTCAATTGCAAAAAGAACAAAAAACCTTGCTTCTCAACTTCATTGGCAAAAGCCAATAGTTTTTACTGGAGGTGTAGCAAAAAATACTGGAATGCAATCAGCTATTTCAGAGATCATGAAGACAGATGTGATCGTGCCTGAAAATTCATTTATTACCGGTGCTCTTGGTGCTGCAATATTTGCTAAAGAGGATACTACTAAATAACTTTCAACTTGACACCATAATCATTTATAAATTCGTTAATTACAATTATGAATGGAGTTTAAAGATACTAAAAAATGAGAGTAATAATATTAATTTTAATCGTTACCTGTTTCTGCATTAATATATATGCGCAGAATGAAGATGTTTCTAATATTACTGACATAAAATATAATATAAAATTAATAAAGTTTTACATTGATAAAAGCGAATTTGATAATGCACTTGAGTACATTGACAAAACTCTTGAAGAGGCAACAAAAAAAGATTCTTTATATTATTTTAAGGGTTTCATTTATAAAGAAAAGGAAGATTGGCTGCAAGCCTCAGAATTCTTTGCAAAAGCAATTTTACATGCTTCAGAAGAACAATTTATTGATGAACGCTTGGCAG
>JAYEKK010000155.1:0-12086 GCA_034660955.1 Candidatus Cloacimonadota bacterium
TATGAATATTATTGGGAAAAGATCGGTAAGTTTATCTATGAAAATCGAAGGAAGACTGTCGGAAATTTTCACATTCTCTCTGGTTTTAAGAATAACAGATTTTGCAATTTCTCCTGCTCGTACCGGGATAAGATAATTTATAAGCATACCAGACATGAAAATGGAAAAACTTTCCACTAATCCCATTTTATAAATAGGTTTTAAAATTATTCTCCAGCGTAAACTCCGCAAAATGTATGCTAACAGATAAAAAAGAGAGAAGACCAGAACCATTTTAAGATCGAATTTTCGAAAATAGTTGAGAAATTCCTGCCAGTCAACAATACGTATCCAGGCTATTAAAAAGATAGCACCAAGAACTATCCCGAATATCCAATTAAGACTATTTTTTTTCATTTTTCCTTTTTAAAATCGCAATAAGAGTGACTAATAAAGTGATGATAATTGAAGAAATTAATATTTCAAAAAGCGATTCTCCATTAGTCCAGATAAAAAAATATACAAATAGAAAAACAAAAGCAACAATCGGATAATACCATTTTGTTTTCATTTTATTTCCTTTTTTCAGGTATGAACAGAAAATATTTATGATGTGCCCAAAAGGTTTTTAATATTTTTGGTGCTTTATTTTCAAACCAGAAATGAGACATCATTTTTTCAGAGAAATCAGGTTCATTTCCATTATAATAATCCATGATCGTCATCGGTACATGTTCTTTCTTTTTTATCAACCAGCTCAATCCAAATATCTTCAAGAATTTTTCTTTTGGCATACCAATATCCGGCCAGGGTGGACAATCGATAAAATTGCTATCGATCAGCATCCAGCCATTATTTTTCATTTCTTTTTTTATATTTCGTGGTAATATATTTTCTTCTTTGAGATGTTTTTTCAGTTCCTTAAACCCGAGAATTTTCTGGGAAATATATCCCATTCCACTTCTATTGGGCACACACAATAATATTACTTTTGACGTAATCCGGGTAAGTTCTTTAAGAAAAACAGAAAGGTCATCTACAAACCAGAGTGCAGAAAAATTCCAACTAAGATCAAATGAATCATCGATAAAAGGTAGAGAGTTAAATTCTTTTGAATATTCAATTTTAAGTGGAAGCTTCATTTCCTTCCAGGTTTTTTCAATCAGTTTAATCCGCTTTTTATCATTATCTAGAAGAGTTATTTTCTTTCCATCTTTTGCTAAACTCATACTATTTATACCGGATAGACCGGTAAATCCAAAACATGGAGCTTCAAGAACCGATGAAATATCGAAATGCTTACAGATAGATTTCAATTTGTTATTCAATACAATTCTCTCGTAAGAAGAGCCAAGACCTTCATCCGTGTTAGTAAAATATCTTTTCCAGTTCTTTAATATTGGAATTGCCATTAACTTACCTGTATTTATATCTCAGACTTTTATACCAATCTGTAACGATTTTGAAATTCGGAATTGTATCACTCTCTTTCAAGCTTAAATCTATATAGCTATTTTCTACGTCATAATACCAACTTTTTGAGATCAATTGGAAACGCGCAATCCAAAGTTCACTCTTGAAGAATTTTGCTATTTTCTCTCCCTTTTTAAAATATTTAATATCAATATCTCTTTTGGTAGAATATGGTTTTCCCTTTAATTCATTATTAATAAAATCAGCAAGTTTATGTAATTCTACCGGATGGCTGTCGGCAACATTATAACAAACTCCCGGTTGATAATCAATCTCGATAAGTTTCATAAAAGATTGAGCGATCACATTAATATTTGCAAGATGAATAATCACATCCTGATCTGGCAGGAAAAGAAGTCTTTTATCAATTAGTTTTGTTAGTGTAAATGGAAAGCCATAGTCATTTGTTCCGTAAGTAATCGAAGGTCTAATAATTGCCGCTTTCAATCCGTAAAGAACATATTTCTGTATAATTGCTTCTGCTCTAATTTTAGTAAAATGATAGTAATTATCTTCTTGCCTTTTTGTAGAATTATTAGCAGGTAATTCAAGTGGAATAGCTCCAAATACACCTACAGAAGAGCAATAAATAAATTTAGAATCATTATCTCTTGCATTGATCACAAGCTGTTCAGTGGCATTTACATTTGCATCAAAATAATTAGACTTGTTTAATTTACGACCACCTCGAACAGCACCAATATGAATTATTGTTTCAAAAGAATTCTCATCAAGATATTCTTTTAAGGTAGGAATATCTGTAAGATCGATCTCTGCAAATTTAATTTTATCAATGAATTCTTCTGTTCGTTGATGCTTAGTTCCGGGACGAACTATGGCAGTTATGCTATCATAACTTTGTACTAATTGTCTAAGAATGTTCCGCCCGATGAATCCGCTAATTCCGGTTATTAATATTTTACTTGTCATATTTTTTTTAGGATCTTTTCAAAAAATCCTTTCTTTTCAGTTGGTCGTTTTTCCAGGTAAAAATATTTAATCTTCTCATTATTCAACATTTTCTGAGGATTGATCTGTGATAGAAGGTCTGCGGTATAGTCATCAATATTATTGCGGATTGCTTCTATTGCAGCAGGTAATATATATTTATCAATTTTACAATGATTATCGGAAGCAATAAAATGAGCAAATCCGTTATCAATAAGATACCAAGCAGTCTTTGCAATTTTGTGTCCGTAAAGCCCTAAAATACTTCCAGCATTAACCTGTAAGTAAACATTCCTATGCAGAAAATCTTCTGCCATGTCAGGATTGTTCATGATATAATTATAGCGTTCGGGATGAGCAAGAATCGGTTGCAGTCCTTTTCGAACTAATTTGAAAAGAACTTCATAAATATCAGGTGTGAATTCACCCATATATGTCTCAACTAAAATATAGGAAGTATCTCCAATACAAAGTTCTTTATCAATCTTATCCTCAACTCCAGGATTCAGGAAGATCTCTCCACCTTTATGAAGAATGACTTCTAAATTCGCAGTAGCTTTTGATAATTCTTCAAATCGTTTATCAATTATCATCGAATCGGTTTGAACATAGCTATTCATATAATGTGGTGTAAGCACAATATCTGTCACACCTTTATCAATCATATTTTTGATCTGTTCGATTGAAAGCTCAAGGCTATCAGAACCATCATCGCAGTTGTGAAGAATGTGTGTGTGAATATCTATCATTATCTTTTTACACTATGGATAGCATCTGCAAATTCTTGAATTAACTTGGGATCAGGATTATTTTCAAGCACGTTACCTGTTACAATAAAATCTGCACCGGCTTTTGCTTTTTGCATTGCTACTTCCGGGGAATTGATCCCGCCGCCAAGAATTATTGGAAGATCAACATTCTTCCTAACAGCAGCAATCATTTCGTTGGTTGCGGCATATTTCGCTCCGCTACCGGCATCCATATAGATTAACTTCATTCCAAGATACTGCCCTGCCAATGCATGTGCAACAGCGAGATCATTCTTAGTTCTGGGAAGCGGCAAACTGCCGCTCATAAACTGAACTGAAGTGCTATTCCCGGATTCAATTATCATATAAGCCGTGCCAATGGCTTCCAAACCATAATGTTTTATTAATGGTGCCGCACGTACTTGCTCACCGATTAGCATTTGTGGGTTACGGCTCGTAACCACACTTAACAGAAGTAATGCGTCCGCATGAGGAGATACAAAATCAAAGATTCCGGGAAATATTAAAACAGGAATATTCACGCTCTCCTTGATGAGTTTTAAATTTGATTGGAATTTATTATTTACCATTATGCTTCCACCAACAAGTAATCCATCGGCTCCATTCTCTTCACACATCTTAGCAAAATCTTTTACTTTATCAGCCGCTAATTCGTCTGGATCTAACAGACAAAAATAATTGGCTCGCTTCTTTGCAAGTTCCAATAGTTTATTATAAATTTTCATTTTAACCAACCCATAAAATTATTAACAACATTAACATATTTATCTTCATCAAGGATGAAGTATTTGCAAATCTTTTTACTTCACTTTTTCTTAAAATATAAATTATTAGGATAGTAAGTGGTACGGAAACTCCCAATGTGAGAGCTAAAAAAACCTTCAGGCTAATCATATTTATTGTAAATAGAAATATGGAATAGATGATAATTGCCAAAGCTGGGAAAATAGAGACAATTGCGATGTTCTTCCTACCTATCTTCACAGCAAGAGTTTTTGCGCCCAGTTTAATGTCACCTTCAATATCTTCACCATCTTTCACAATTTCCCTTATAAAAGTATATAAGAAAGCAAAAATAACAAGAATCATAGAATTTTTTACATTATTATTACATAGTCCACCAAATAGGAATGTACTTGCGGTTGTATAGGCAACAAGGATGTTCCCAATCAAAAAACTCATTTTAAATGACTTTGCATAACTAAATAGCAAAATGCTATTAATAATTGCAATAATCACACAATAAAAACTCTGGGTAAAGTAACTTGCAGTTATTCCAAAGATGAATAGCATTATAGAAAAGAGGTAAGCTACTTTTGGAGATATCTTGCCAGAAGGTAATATTCGATCCGGTCGATTAATAATATCAATTGGAATATCAAAAAAATCATTGATTACATAACCGGCTGCAGCTATAAGGGCTGCAGAAAGTGCTGCAAATATTATTGGATAAATATTACTAATTGATGATTGATATAATGCTCCAAAAAAAACTGAGAAAATTACGAATAGGCAATTAAAGGGACGAATTATCTTTATAAAAGGCATCTTAGAATTTTATGGTAACCGATCTTTTACTATATTTACAAATTCCAATAAAACGTCATTCGCTTTCATATTCTTAACTAGATTATAGCAATCCCTGAGAAGTTTTTCTGCTTTCATTTTGGATTTTTCGAGTCCTAACAGCGATGGATAAGTTGCTTTATGGCTTCTGGAATCTCCGCCAGGATTTTTTCCAAGAACTTCGAAACTTCCAACTTCATCTAAAATATCATCTACGATTTGATAAGCAAGACCAAGATTCAGAGCAAAATTGCTAAGAGTTATTGTTAAGTTTTCTTCTGCTCCTTCAATTACACATGCAAGTTCCATAGCTGCTTGCAGTAATGCCCCTGTTTTCTTTAGATGTACATAACGAAGTGTATTGATATTTACTTTCTTCTTTGCAGATAAAATATCAACTGCCTGACCGCCGATCATTCCTCTTGTGGAAACCGCTTTAGAAAGAACGTGTATACAATCAAGTGCCACTTTTTTATTACTAATCTCAGTAAGAAGTTCAATGGCTTTTGTGATCAGTGCATCTCCGGTAAGAATTGCGGTTGCTTCTCCAAATTTCTCATGGCAGCTTGGAATACCACGGCGTTCCGAAGAATTATCAACACTTGGCAGATCGTCATGGATAAGTGAGGCTGTATGAACAAGTTCCAATGCACAGGCAACAGGCATTAATCTTGCCAGTCGATTAATGTTTTTTCTCCTGATAAGCATCTCATATGTCGCAAAGAACAAAATAGGTCGCATTCGTTTACCACCACTGAATACACTATATCGCATTGCTTCATGAAGTTGTTCAGGATACTTATCAGATGGTGATAAATATTGATCCAGTGCTTTCTCTAATAGTCTTGAACGTGTTTTAAAATATTCCTGTACTAACAAATTATCCCTCTTTTTATTATCTTAGTGGAAGAGCTATTTTCTTCCCATTTTTTGCCGATTGATACATCGCCAAGATCAGTTCAAGTGATTTTCTACCACTTCTTCCATCTGTATTTGGAGTATCTTCTCCTCGGAGTGCATCGACAACATTCTGCAAGAAACCAAAATGCCCAAAACCATAAACACTTTTAGGATCGGTTTTGGCAGTCTCTATCAATTTATCATCATCATCATAATCTTTGAACTCCCAATAATCTATCTGATTAACAGCGATCCCGCCAATTTTCACTGTACCGTGTTCGCCCATTATTGTTATAGATCCTTCAAGGTTTTTTGGAAAGGTATTCATTGTAACTTCTACTGTACCTATCGCTCCATTTCTAAAACGAATGATTCCTGTTCCCATATCTTCAGTTTCTATGTTATGATTTAAAGTTGAAGTAAAGGACATTACAGATTCTACCGGTCCCATCAGCCATTGAATAAGATCAAAATAATGAGAAGCCTGGTTCATGAAAGCACCGCCATCAAACTCCCACGTTCCACGCCATTTAGCCAGATCATAATAGCTTTGAGGACGAGTCCAGCGTACTGTTGCATTAGCACTAAATAATCTTCCGAATCTTCCTTTGTCAATTGCCTTCTTGAGTAATTGAATGGATGGATTCAAACGGTTCTGCTTCACAATAAAAAGTTCAACTTGATTATCATCACATGCTTTAACAAGAGCATCAGCAGACTTTAAATCTATAGCCATTGGCTTTTCACTAATCACATTGATCTTTCTTTTTGCCGCTTCAATTCCCATTTGAGGATGCATTCCACTTGGAGTACATATTATTACAGCATCTACATTTTCAGTATCCAACATTTTTTTATAATCTTTATAACAAGTTTTAATCTTAAATTTTTCTGCTAATTCTACTGCACGTTTTTTAATAATGTCTGCACAGGCAATAACTTCTGCACCTTCAATTCGTTCGATAGCTTCAAAATGTTTAGTTGAAATCCGACCACAACCAATAAGAGCAAATTTTACTTTTTTCATACTACTTTTACCTCTACTACAATATTATTTAAGTTTATCCAAATAAATAATGAGTTTTTTACTGTCAATGAATAATTGCCCATTGTCAAACGTTTATTATGGGCTTGAATAGTGGTGTTTATAGATTTTTCTACCATGGGATTCTTACTTTTAATTTAATATCTAAATTCAAACACAATTATAGATAAGACAACATATTTTTGCTAAAATACTTGAATACACAAAGTTACATAGAAAGTTCTTGACAGAAAAAACCACCTCTTAAACAAAGAGTACCGATGATAAATTAATAAGGAGTAATAAATTATGACAAAAGCAGACTTAGTAAGAGTTATTTCAGCAGAGACTGGAATTATCCGTAAAGATGTAGCGCTTGCAGTAGATGCGTTTTTAGATTCAGTGAAAGATTCAATGAAAGATGGAAAGCATATTGAGATCAGAGGATTTGGTACATTCAAACTAAAAAAACGCAAATCTCGCATTGGTCGTAACCCAAAAACTGATGAAAAAGTTGAAGTTCCAGCTCGCATTGTTCCTACATTTAAATTTTCAAGAGCTTTTAAAGAAGAAGTTAATGAAGCTAACAAAGACAGATTAAAGTAACTTTGGAGGATGAATGCCCTGCGGAAAAAAAAGAAAACGTTACAAAATTGCAAATCACAAACGTAAGAAAAGACTACGTAAGAATAGGCATAAGAAAAAAGGTAAATAAATAACTATCGTAAATTAAATAGATTAGCCGAGTTGAGAAATCAATCTCGGCTTTTTTATTATGTTACAGATCTTCTTCTGTAAGTATAAGAATTCCCTTTTGTGATAATAACTTTGCAGTTAACCCCATTCCTTCTATGATTCTACCAGTATGAGAACCATCATAGACCTTACCATAACCACAAGAAGGAGAGCTTTGTTTTAATATTGCTTTATGGCAATTCGCTAATTCAGCTATACGTAAAGTTTCCTTAGCACCTTTTTTAAACTCTGTAGTAACGTTTTCACCTTTTTTATTTATAACTTTATCATCAATGATCTCTGCTGGAATTCGCGGAGTTTGTAAACCACCTAACTGCTCAGGGCAAACAGGAATAGCAATGCCTTTCTTCACCATCTCCATTACTTTACTATTTGCATTATCTTTCCCATCATAACGGCATTTTATACCTGCCAGGCAAGCACTCACGATAATCATTCTGAGCTCCAGTTTACAATTTATCTTTTAATTCAGAAAGCTTATTGATCGCTTCTAACGGGGTGAGTTTATTCACATCTAGATTTTTGATAGTTTCCAAAATGTCATTCTTCTCTTCGGATTTTTCAATAATTGCATCAAAAATATCCAATTGGTTCATATGATAATTGGAAAGTTGTTTCTTCGCAGTGGAAGAAAGTCCTTGAGGGCTAATTTCATGTTCTTCAAGATTATGCAGGATCTGTTTCGCTCTTTTTATTACTTTTTCAGGTACTCCTGCCAAACGTGCTACCTGGATGCCATAACTCTGATCAGCTGATCCACGCTCAATCTTTCTTAAGAATATGATCTTATCATTCCATTCTTTAACAACAATATTGAAATTCTTAACTTTTGGAAGAATGTTCTCCAATTCAGTTAACTCATGATAATGAGTAGCGAAGAGAGTTTTTGCTGATATTTTGGGATTATTGTGAATATACTCAACAATTGACCAAGCAAGGCTCAACCCATCAAATGTACTGGTTCCACGACCAATCTCATCAAGCAAGATCAACGAATTTGGAGTTGCAGAATTGAGGATATTTGCTGCTTCTATCATTTCCACCAGAAATGTACTTTGCCCCATTGCCAGATTATCAGAAGCTCCTACTCGAGTAAAAACTTTATCAAAGATCGGCATATCAGCACTTGCAACAGGGATGAAACTTCCCATTTGTGCCATAATTGCTAATAACCCGACCTGACGGAGATATGTAGATTTACCTGCCATATTAGGACCTGTGATTAAAGAGATCTGATTATCTTTATTATTCATATGAATATCGTTGGGAATGAATTCTTCATCTTTCAATATTTTTTCAATTACAGGATGGCGACTTTGCTTGATATCAATATAACCTTCATCATTAAATTCTGGTTTTGCATAATTATTTTTATATGCAAGTTGAGCAAGATTAGCCAAAACATCAATAATCGCTACAACTTCTACATATTGCTGAATCGGTTTGATCTCTTTGTAAAGCTTTTCTCTGATATCAGTAAACAGCTCATATTCCAAATTTTTAATTCTCTCTTCAGCTCCCAAAACTTTTGCTTCAAATTCCTTTAATTGCGGACTTATATAACGTTCAGAATTTACTAATGTTTGTTTTCTAATATAGTGTTCGGGGATTTTATCTTTATGCCTTGCAGTAACTTCTATGTAGTATCCGAAAACACGGTTATAATTAACTTTTAAAGAGGAAATTCCGGTTTTCTTCCTCTCTTCCTCTTCAAGTCTGGCGATCCAACCTTTTCCATTTTTACTTACTTCGCGCAATTCATCAAGATCAGAATTAAAATCATTATTAATAATATTTCCTTCCGTAATTAGAATAGGCGGTTCTTCCATAATAGTATTATTTATTAACTCTATAATATTAGAATAATCTGCAATATCTTGTTGTAACGATTTAAGAAATTCATTCTCAAATTCACTCAACATGTTAGAGAGAATGGAAGCTGTTTCCAGATAATTCTTCAAAGCAATTGCATCACGAGGATTCACTCTTTTTGATCCGATCTTACCCAAAATCCTACTTAGATCTCCAATTGTCTTAAATAAATCACGAATATCTCTCGTGAGAGAAAAGTTATCTTTGAGTTCCTGAACTGCGTTTAGTCGTAATTCTATTTCTTCTTTATCTAACAAAGGATTTAACAACCAATCTCGAAGTTTACGCGCACCCATAGGAGTCTCAGTTTCATCCATTATTGAGATCAAACTCCCAAATGAACTATTATATCGGATAGATTTAATTAACTCCAGATTTCTTCGAGAAACTTCATCCAGCTGCATATAATTTTTTATGGAATAAAACCGCATTTTCCCAATATGTTTAAGATCATTATTCTTTAATGATTTAAGATAAGAAATTGCTGCACCGGCTGCTGTTGTGGCAAATAATTTATTTTGGGCACCGAAACCTTCTAAAGTAGTTGTTCCAAAATGATTTAATAATGCACGTTCTGCTTCTTCCGGATCAAAATACCAGCTATCGAAAATCGTTATTGTCGGTTCATATTCTATATTAAATGAAGTTAGTATCTCTTCTGTGCTGTCATCTTGAACTACTATCTCTGAGGGTTTTAACCTGAGCAGCTCATTCTTCAATTCATCTTTTTCTAATTCTGTGAAAATAAAATCTCCGGTTGAGGCATCGATAACCGCAAAACCAATTATTTTAGACTTTTGTTCCAGATAAATTGCACCGAGATAATTGTGATCTATCGAATCAATAAGTTTTTCATCAATAATTGAACCGGGAGTTATAATATCAGTAATTCCTCTTTTTACTAAACCTTTTGCTTTTTTAGGATCTTCTATCTGTTCACAGATTACAACTTTGAGACCTTGTTTTACAAGTTTATCCAAATAATTATCCAGAGCATGGTATGGGAAACCGGCAAGAGGTATGGGATCATCAGCTTTTTTATTTCTGGAAGTAAGAGTAATACCTAAAATTTTGGAAGCTGTTTTGGCATCTTCAAAGAAAGTTTCGTAGAAATCCCCCATTCTGAATAGTAATAATTTATCAGGATGCTGCTCTTTGATTGCAATAAATTGCTTGAGCATTGGAGTTAATTTCTTGGTCTTCATATTTGATTGTTCAGTATCTTTTAATTACGTAGGAATTAATATCATTTTTTTTAAGTTTCTGCATTACTTTTTTTAGATTATCATTCTCATCAAAAGGACCTGCCGCAACCACATAGAGTTTACTGTTATTTTTTATCTTTGAAAAAACAATATATTTATATCCAATAACTCTAACTTTCTTTCCAAACTTTTCTGCATTATCTTCTGAACCGAATGCACCAACCTGAAGATATATTTTCAGATCTTCACCGGTTGCAGCTTTTGTTTCTTCTACAGGTTCTTCTTTTCTGAAAGTATTAATTTCCGAAAGATCAATTTCAAGTTTATCATTTTTCTTTAGTTTGTAAATTCTATCTTCAGCAAGGTAACAATATTGATGGTAAGGAAAATCTTGTTTCAATTTTTTATAGAACATTAAAGCTTGTTCAAATTTTCCTTGTTGTTCTTTGCAAACTCCCATTTTATAATGAAGTAAGGGAATGTTGTTATTTATATATTTCGATGTTCTGAGACTTTCCAAAGTGTTGAATGCACGTTTATACATTTTCTGCTGCAAATATGCCTCAGCTATTATAAAAAATGCGTTTTCAATTTTTACATTCTCATTTGACTCAGCGATAAATATTTGGCTGGAAATTATAGAAAGCTGATATCTTCCCATCTTCAGATATGATTTTGCAAGCCAATATTGTTTATTTGATATTTTTGGGTGATGTATTTTTTTTAGAAGTGAAACGGCATTTTTATAATCGCGTTTAAAAAAATTATTTTTTGCCAATTCAAGAAGAGAAAGCTGACCAAAAATCGAATCATGATCTTCTTCATAAACCCCTTCAAAGAGAATCTTCATCGTGGTTCCATCTTTTTCGATCTTCGCTTTTTTATACTGATCTTCTTGAGTCAATTTGCCAAAACTTGTTGCAATAAAAACTGTTAATAGAAAGATAATAACTATATTCTTTTTCATACTACTCTTCAATATTCTTTTTTCTTACAATACCCCATTTTGATAACTTCTTGTCAAGGTCGAGTCGGATAATTGTGTTTGGTTTTGTTGATTGAATCAATTTATTCTCTTCGTTAAATATATCTTTTACTGTAATTTTGAAATCATCTTTACTGTCCGGGAAAATGAACTCGATCTCATCTCCAACACAAAATTTTGCTTTTATCGAAATGAATGCAGAAGATCCTTCGATCTTCTGAACTTCACCCACAAACTGATAATCTCGAATATATGAGGAAGATCCGTAGTATTGTGTTTTTGATGAATCAAATTTATCAAAAAATGCTTCACTGTAATATCTGTGACTTACCTTATTAAGCTCTTCCTGAGTATTAATAGAAACTGTATTTATTCCAGCTTCAATAGCCGTCCTATATGCGCGGATAACAGTAGCAACGTAATACAAACTTTTCATACGACCTTCTATCTTTATGCTATCAATACCGGCTTTCTTGATCTGTGGAATCCGCTTGATCAGATTCAAATCTTTGGAATTGAAAAAGTAGGAACCTCTCTCGTCTTCTTCGATCTTGAAGAATTCACCCGGTCTTGATTTTTCAATAAGGTTATATTCCCATCTACAAGGT
>JAYEKK010000156.1:0-2858 GCA_034660955.1 Candidatus Cloacimonadota bacterium
AAAATAAAAAATTATGCTCATGTTTATGAAATATATGATGAATTGGTAAAAAAAGATAATTGGAAATTGGAAAATCCAGGAGTTTAATCAATGCATAAATATATCGAACCTTTAGTAAAATTATTTAGAGAAAATGCCAATCCAGCTAATGCCGAACCAATGGCAAAATATATGAAGAACCTTTTCCCATATTTAGGGATTAAAACACCAAAGCGAAAAGAACTTTTCAGAGATTTCATAAAAGAAAATGGCTTACCTGAAATATCAGAATTAAAACAGATCATATTAGATCTGTGGGATCTGCCTGAACGGGAATTTCAATATATTGCAATTGGAATACTAAAGAAATTCACAAAAA
The DNA here is from genome assembly GCA_034660955.1 of Candidatus Cloacimonadota bacterium. Taxonomy (GTDB): domain Bacteria; phylum Cloacimonadota; class Cloacimonadia; order Cloacimonadales; family TCS61; genus Tenebribacter. The sequence goes on from JAYEKK010000156.1 coordinate 359, forward strand.
AATGGGATGAGGATTTCATTGATCTTTTCGAGCAGCTTATTATCACTAAATCGTGGTGGGATAGTGTGGATGGATTAGCCAGTTGGATGGTTGGAGAGCATTTTAAAAGATTTCCTCAGCAACGTGATAAATACATTGATAGATGGATGAAAAGCGGCAATATGTGGCTGCAGCGAACCTGTCTTTTATTCCAACTTAGTTACAAAGAAAAAACTGATGAAATGCTGATGGGAAGTATCATTATGAGTTTAAATGGCAGCAAAGAATTTTTCATAAATAAAGCAATTGGTTGGATCTTGCGTGAATATTCCAAAACAAATGCCAATGCAGTGATAAATTTTGTGGATAATAATGAACTTGCAAATCTTAGCAAAAGAGAAGCTTTAAAATGGTTGAATAATCAAGGGAAATTAGGAGTTACGAATGAATAAAGTTATTCTATTATTAATAATTTTCACCACCATTTCCTGCACAGTAAATAAGCAGGTAAAACCGGCAATACCTGTTTGGGGAGTGCAATTCCATCCGGGAATGCTATTTGATAATGGAAGTGAAATGGTGCAAAATCATCTTGTAGAGTCTCCTCAGGATAGAGAATTTTACCAAAACAAATTGGTAAATAAAACTCAAATAGATCAGAATTTTCTGATATTTAAGAATTTTATAGATTCCATAAGACAGTAATTAGAATGAAGCAAACATATTAAGAGGAGGTTTTTTGAGAGGTTTAATAAATCGGCTATCATATGTTTTCCTAATTCTGACGTTAGGGCTAACTTCAACTATAATAACTTCTTGCTCTACAATGAGTTCAAAAAAATATGATATTACTACGGCATTAATTAACAACGATCAAAAAAAAATTAGTAAAATACTCCAGAGGATGGAAAAACAATATGTTGTTTATAGTATTTCTAAAAAATGCGATTATCATTATTTTAAAGGATGCTATCTGTTTTCAATAGATAGGCTCATTGATGCCGAATCTGAATTTGACATTTGTTTATCATTAAATAAGGCATATGTAAGTGCTCTTTATAGTCGTGCAGTACTTAACATAACTTGTAAAAATGACTATTACAAAGCAATCAAGGATTACGAGCAACTCATAGAAATATTATCTTATGCTGAGGAAAATAGTTATTTCAATAAGAATTCTATCCTAACATTATATTTGATCGCTGGATGTCCTCCTAAGATAACAGAGTTCAATAAAAACAAAAAATTCATTAGCAGAAGTATGCATATAGATGAACTTAACAAAATTTGCTATAGTAAATTAACGCAAGCTTATATGAAGATTCATAAATATAGAAAAGCAATTCAAGTTATCAATAATTATTTATCTCTCTATCCTGAATTAACTGGTTTGTACAGATCGCTAGGTGAATGCTATTTTAATCTATCTGAATATGAAAATTCAATTAATGCGTATACCGAATATCTCAAACAAGATAAAACTAACTACTACCCATATTACAAAATGGGTATCTGCTATTTTAATCTTAATGAGTTTGAAAAATGTATTGAACAATTATCAATTAGTTTAAATATATTAAAACAAATGGATACAGAGAAATATGAAGATTTAGTAGTAAATGAAGATAATGAACAATTAACAGAAATGTATCTTAGAAATATTCAAAAAATATCCGGAACGAGAGAGAGTATTTTATTCTATCGATCCAGAAGTTTTGGGAAATTGAATCAATATTCTAAAGCAATAAGTGATTTATCTGAAATTCTAGTTAAGCATCCTGAATATGAAAATGCTTTATACTATCGGGGCTATTTCTATAATTATAGCGGAAAACGAGAAGCTGCTTTAGATGATTTTTTAAAAGTGAAAGAATTAAATCCTAAAAGGTATTCTGTAAATTATAGTATTGCAATGATCTATGATTCATTTGGAAGCTTTGGTCAAGCTATCATGTATTATGAGAAATTCATCTCAAGTGTAACGGATAGAAATTCAGGAAAATATCATGCAGCAAAAAAGAGATTAGATGATCTAAAAAATTAATAAGTTTATAATATAATAAAACTATTAAACTATGGGATTTTTTAGGAATGATAAAAAGAAAGTAAATAAAAAGGAATATAGTTATGCATTCATATATTAAACCTTTAGTAAAATTATTTAAGGAAAATGTAAACCAGTCTAATGCTGAGCCAATGGCAAAATACATGAAGAACCTTTTCCCATACATGGGAATAAAAACTCCGAAGCGAAAAGAACTTTTCAAAGATTTTGTAAAAGAATACAATTTACCCAAAATATCAGAGTTAAAACAAATCACATTAGATTTATGGGAACTTCCAGAGCGGGAATTTCAATACATTGCAATTGGCTTATTAAAAAAATACACCAATAAATGGGATGAAGATGATTATGAATGGAACTCAACTTTACTTAAATCTATTTTAGAAGAATGGGGGAAATTATAATCTGAATAAAGAGAAACCTTGCGAATGGTTTTCGGACTTCTCGTTTTTCTTG
>JAYEKK010000157.1:0-12068 GCA_034660955.1 Candidatus Cloacimonadota bacterium
TAGATCTCAAAGTAGAGCATCTTTTATTGCAAAAATAAGTATTGTAATCGAAGAAGCTGATGAATCTCATTTCTGGATTGAATTTATAATAGATGAGAAGCTAATCTTAAATCAGGAAATATTGGAATTATTATCAGAAGCAGATCAATTGACAACCATATTCGTATCTTCCAGGAAAACAGCGAGAAAAAATTTGAGTTAATAAGTTAGGTTTGTAAATATAAATCTTCAATCTCCAATCTCAAATCGAAAATTCGGAGAGTTGCCGGAGTGGTTGAACGGGGCGGTCTCGAAAACCGTTGTGGGTGCAAGCCTACCCAGGGTTCGAATCCCTGACTCTCCGCCAATCTTTTGTTTCAGGGATGAGAAGCCTGTTCTTCCTGCTGATTTCGACCATGAGCCAGAATCTGATTTTGTGATAGCAAAATTAGCAGCAAAGTAACGCTGACGAGAGAAGAAACTATGTTTCTTCGAATCAGCAATCCCTGACTCTCCGCCAATCTTTTGTTTCAGGGATGAGAAGCCTGTTCTTCCTGCTGATTTCGATCACTAACACTTCGGCTTGTGAATAGGATGAGTAAACGAAGTAAACAGTAGATGTTGATTTATGAAATAAATTCAAACTTCGACTTGTTAACAGAATGAACAAACAATGTAATTGTATAGCTGGAATCTGATTGAAAATTATGAATCACAAATTTGGTAATTTCATCATTTCTCTTGCCAAACAAAATTGAAGTTTTAAAAATTACAACGTTGAATTAATTTATGCAGATTTAGGAGGGTATATGAAAAAATTATTTGTACTTTTATCAATTCTAGCGCTGTTCATAACTGGATGTACGGATGATGGAGTTTTACGGATAAAAAGTAATTCCAGCGAAAATGTATGGTATCGAGTAAATTATGGTACTACTGAATGGTTATTACCAGGTCAATCTGGATCTCATTCATGGAGCCTAAGTTCTAGTATCTTTGGTGAAGAAGATAAAGACGTAACCGTAACATATGGTGGTGGAGAGTGGTTTTGGGAAGATGAATATACAGTTGAAAAAACCATAAAACCAGGTAAAACTACAACTGTTGAGATTATTGGCGATAGTGGTGAGATTGAAATAGTAAACCAAACAGCAAGTACAAGTATTTGGTATGTCTACATTTCACCAAGTTCTGATCCGGAATGGGGACCGGATCTTCTAGGATCTACAATACTTTATCCTGGATATTCTATCTCCTGGATTGCCACAACTGGATATTGGGATATAAAATTTGTGGATGAGAATGGTTATCCATATACTTTTATGAATGAACTAATATCAGCTGAAACAACAAACACTTATACATTTGTGGATTATTTAGCAAGATCTTTAGATCCAATTGGTGAGAAGATAATTAACTCACAGAAATATTCAGAAAAAGTTGAAGGTAATATCCGAAGAAAATAAATTTTCTATTCAATCAAAATAAGCGGAGTTTTTTTTTAGCTCCGCTTTCTTTTATTTAATCCCTACAATAAATAATGATGATGCAGAAGCAAAACCATTTGCTTGGATATACTCTTTGATTTTTTCTCCTTCAAATTTCATTGATTCAAACTCATCTTTCCCTTCAAGCTGCTTTAATCCAATCTTGATCAATTTAGTTCTCTCTTCTATAAGCTTTGCATCTTTTGAATCAGGAATTGGCCAGCAATAGTCAATGATCTCATAATTAGATAGTTCTAACTTTCTAACTATATCTTCGATCTGCTTATTAGTGAAGGTTTCATCATGGTATTTTCCTGAGATCTTGTCGATCTTTGCAAACCAGTGATGAAGCAGGACATGAGACATTTGAGCTTCACTTTGATCATTACTATACATTTCATTAATTATAAAATTTCCACCATTCCGTAATACTCTTTTCATCTCAGCTAATATTTTTTCCATGTTTGGAAGATGATGCAGAGAATTGGAAAGGCAGACGGAATCAAAAGAACTGTCGTCAAATGGAAGATCGCCGGCATCAGCTTTTACAAAATCAATATTTATATCTTTAAAATGTTCTTTAATAAAATCTCCAGAACGTTGCTCAATATCATTGGCAGTAATTTTGTTAAAGCTTTTAAACTCTTTGATGATATTAATAAATTCACCGCGTCCACTTCCAATATCAAGAACCTTTCCACCTTCTATTGTTTTGAGTTTCTTCTCTAATCTTTCCACTTTCTACCATTTACCCAAAATTTTATTTGAAAGGAATAAGTTGATCTCTTCCTGTTTTTTAAGCAGTTCAAATTCCTTACTCATATTAGAAATCGTAGAATTCTGGAATTCTATTTTAGAACGATCAAGATCAAGCAGACTTATCATTCCATGCTTATAATGTTCTTGAGCCATCTTTAAATTTTGTTCAGCAAGCTCAAGTTTATCTGCATACAATTTTTGCGATTGTTTTATTGTTTCAAGATCAGAAAGAAGAATCTGCAAATCTATTATATTGTCCTCTTTTGTGATTTCAAGATCCATTTCTAAAAGTTCGTGATTTCTCTTTAATTGAATATACTGCTCTCTCGTCTCCAATAAATTAAAGATATTATAGCTGGCACTTAGTGAGAGTGTATTGCTGGTTCTATTATAATTTCCAAAATCATAAATATCATTTGGATCGTTATGAGTTAATGAATATGACATAGAGATCGAAGGTAAAAAATTCATCTTCTGCTGAAATAATATTATCTTACTGGTTTTTATAGAATTTTCCATTTGCTGGAGGGCATAATTTGTTTTAAACTCGGCATTTTCTATTATTATATTAATGTTCGGAATAATAAGGTCAAATCCTTCATCGTCAATATTCAAATAGCTAAAAAGAGATTTACGTAATTTTATCAGACTATTTGTTGCTTCATTTACGGCTATTTCATAATCGATCAAAGATATTTTACTTTGCTGCAATTCGAGGGCAGATTTATCGCCTGTTTCAAATTGTATTTGTACTTGGGTGTTGATCTTTTGTTGAAGAATCAAATTCTCTTTTTGGATATCCAGATTTTTTTGTGCTTCTAATACCGATAGATATTTGCTGAAAATTGTAAATGCGATCAGTTTTCTTTTATTTTTTAAAGAAAGATCTGCATTTCTTTTATTCAGGATAGAAGTTCTTACATCATAATAGCTTGGTTCGTTTAAGTTTATTCCTTTGCTTAATTGGAAAGACGCACTTTCTGTCCAATCCAAATCTATATCATAATTTTTGAAATTTCCTGCAGAAATGCTTGCAGAAGGAAGCACTCTGATCCAACTGCTTCGTAGATTACTTCGAGCATTTAAATTGTTAACATTTTCCTGCTTAATACTGAATGAATTTTTTAATCCAATATCTATCAGTTCATCAAGTGTGTATTCTTCAGCAAAAATTAAGATTGGAATAATCAGTAGCATTAAAATTATAATTTTTTTCATTTTATCTCCTTAAAATTATATCTAAATAATCATTGGCAAGAATCTTAAGTTAAAGAAAACAGGCAATATTTTTTTTCCGTATCTGGAATATTATACTCTAAAGTAATTATAAATTCAAATTGTATGGTATATTTGCAATAAACTATTTGACTTCAAGTGCTTGCTAAATAAATAAATTGTAACCTAAAATATAGATTTGCTTTATAAAACATTCTCATAATAAATAATGCTATTCGTTAAATTTCTCAACTTGATAAATATAGATCTCAGCATCGGGATATTTATAAGCATCTTCTGGTAATCCAGCTTTAGATGAGCATAAACTTTTTAAGAAGGTTTCACGATCCCAACCGGTATCTGTAGCAACTTGTGGTAAATAAACTCCACTGCGAAACCCTTTTTTAATCCAAACGCCATCTATTCCCATACGAATTTTTTTATAGTCAGATATCCTTTCCATCGGCGATAATACAGAAATTTCAATTTTAATTTCTTCTAAATCTTCTTTTTGAACAGACGGGAAACGAGGATCTTCAAATGCTGAAGCTGTTGCCATCTCTATTACTGCTTTATAAAGCGGCATTCTAGCATGCATATGACCAATACAACCTCGAAGATTTCCATTTTGATGTAAGGTTACAAATACAGCTCGTTCTTCCAATAAAATGTGGTTATCTGACTTGCCTAAAATATATTGATGATCATGATCTAGATAAAACTCAATACTATTTCTTGCTAAATTTAATAATTGTGATCCATTTTTCTCATTCATGAGTTATTATGTTCTTTCTTTCCGACTACTAAGCAGGATCTTTCGCATAACTGAAGCATATTTCCTGCGTTCTTTTATCCTTATATCTCCAACTATAAAAATACTTAAAAGTAATACTCCAATAACATATCCGGGCAAAAATAACCATAATAATTGAATATCATGCAGATTTATCATAGTTTTATATGCAACATACAATATTACAAGCATGCCGGTGACTAAAAATAGATTATTTATTATTACTTCAATTGGAGCTTTTTTCTGATCCCATCTTAACATTTTTCGCATAAAATCTTTTTCCTTCTTATTTAACGGAAGATTCATACACTTCTCCTTGAATTAATATTATTACTTTTCGTTTTGCCAATTGCATTATCAATGGTTTAATAAAACTTTTTCTCACAGCACTTCCTTTTTTGATATTTTATGTTAATTACTTATGCAAGATTTGGATAATCATTCAAAATGTCAATTCTTTTATGGATAATTTCCAGTTTGCTTTTTGGATTCAAATATCATCATTAATGATTTAATCTACAATAGAAATATCCAAATCCGATTGTTGTACTATTCTACTTTATAATAATCTACTTGACAATAAAAATGAAGAATGATTTGTGGCTATTGTAAAGTGTAATAGTAGAAAGTAAAATAAATTTTGCAGTGATTTGAATGTATCGATGTCTAAATAATTGAAGTTGGAGGAATGATGTCAAAAATTGATCTGGTTGTGTTGGGTTTCCTAAAAAGAAAACCAATGCATGGTTACCAAATGGCTGGTTATTTTGAAAAGCGTGGGATAGATATGTGGATCAAAATAAAGAGACCATCTATTTATAAAGCATTAAATAGATTGGAAAAAAAAGAGTTGATTTCTTATGAATTTAAAAAGTCTGAAAATAGTCCACCTAAGAAAGTTTTTAGTTTAACTAAAAATGGTAAGGAATATTTCGATGAATTGTTACATAATATTCTCACTGATGATAAAATTACTTCTCCATTTGATTTTTGGAATGCATTAAGATTTGACAAAGGAAATCTCACAAAAAAAGAATTTATTTCTATTATGGATTTAAGACTTGAAATAATTAAAAAGAAAGAACAACAAATGATGGAAAGACATATTAAAGCTGAAGTAGAAGGAAAATTTGATGATATTCCTTTTTATTTTAAAACAGTAATGACCTCATTTGCTGAAATTAGAAAAATAACAAAAACAGCACTCGCTAAAATTAGAGATGACGCAGAGCTTCCCGAAAATGAAAATGTTTTTAAAAAGGAGAATTAATGAAAATAAAAATATTAACAATAATAATGATATCATTTCTGACACTATTGAATGGATTGAATTTGGATGATGCTTTAAAGATCGCTTTAGAGAATAATCCTGAATTGCTGGCGGCTGAACAGTCTAAAAAAGCCAGTAAAACAAATTTATGGAACACCTATCTTTCCATATTACCAAGTGCTACAGTAAATAGAAGTGACACATATTTTGATGAAACACAAACAGTGATGAACTCGCTACTTAAATATGATGCCTCAACTAATTATAATCTTATAGTGAATCAGCCAATTTTCAATGGTGGAAAGGTTTGGTTGGGAGCAAGCATCAGCAGAAGTGCTTATAAAATCTCTAAAAGTTCATATCAAAATGCCTATTTGCAAACTGTAGTTGATCTGAAATCAAAATATTTTGCAGTCTTAGCTAATGAGGAATTAATGAAGATCGCTGAGAAGAGCCTAAAGAATTCCAACACAAATTTGCAGATTGCACAGGTAAAATATGATACCGGTAATTTGGCTAAAGCTGATCTTTTACAACTGCAAAGTGAACAGGCAAATAAAGAGATCGAATTGCTGCAGATGAAGATGTTATATGAGAACAGTAGGTTGGATCTGGCAAATTTTCTGCAACTGGATAAAATTGAAGATCTACAGCCGGTTGAGAAAGAGAAGTATGAACCTGAAATATTGAAATTAAGAGAACAAAATATGCAGGATATAGAAGAACTTGAGCAGGAGATCTTGAATATTGGAATGAATAAAAGCCCTTCTCTTAATATGGCCAGACTTGGCGTGAATACAAATCGCAAATCTCTCTGGATGGCTGGAGGTAATTTTCTTCCAACCCTGAATTTTCAATATATTAAAACTTGGAACAAATATGATTTTGAAGATGAATTTAATGAGAATTCAGGGCAACTTGGTTTGAACTTTTCACTGCCGATTTTTCCGCTGGTGAATAATGGATTGGAAGTTGCAACATCCCGGCATCAACTTAAACAGTCAATTTATGAGCTGCAATCCACCGAAAACTCTATGGAATTAGCAATAAAGAGTGCAGTTTTGAATCTGGTTTCACAATCTAAAAAAGTTCATGCAGCAGAAATTTCTTTAGAATATTCAAGGCAAATGTACCAACAGATGAATCACCGATTTGCAGGTGGTCAAATATCAGCTAATGATCTGCTTTCTACTGAGATCATGTACAGTGCGGCTCAAAATCAGGCAGCTCAAAGTTTTTATGATTACCTCTCTGCCAAGGCTTCGCTGGTTCAACTGATGGGTGTTAATGATGAAAAAGTTTTAAATAATATAATTGAAAATAAGGAGTTAAAATGAAAAATAAAATGAGACTAATAATTGTGTTAATGTTCACACTCATCTTACTTATCTCGTGTGGCAAACCCCAAGCCGGAAAACAAATAACCCGCAAAGTGAAAGAAGATGAAATTTTGATCATGGTGCAGGAAATGCAGCAGCGAGATCTGGATAAGTTCATCAAAGTTACCGGTAAATTGGAAGGCATAACTGATGTGAACCTGATGAGTGAGACAAATGGAAAGGTAGTGGAAATATATAAACAACTTGGTGACTGGGTAAATAAAGGCGATAAAATAGGAAGGATAGATAATGCTGATGCGAAAAATCAATTAAAACAGGCGGAAGCTGCATTGATGGCAGGTGAAGCTTCTTTAGAAAGTGCAACTATCAATTTTGAATCAGCTGAGAAACTTTATAAAAAAGAGATGATCTCGGATAGTGAATTCCTACAGGCAAAAAGTACTCTTAAAAATGCTCAAGCAGGTTACGATGGTGCACAAGCATCATTAGCAATGGCAAGAAAGAATTTAGAAAATTCAGAATTTACATCTCCGGTTTCCGGCTTTATTGCAGAACTTAATTTGGAAGTAGGTGAGATGGTGAGTTCCGGGAGACAAATTGCCGGAATAGTCAATTCCCAAAAGCTGTTACTAAAAACAGGTATCAGTGAAACTGATATCCCTTATGTAAAAAAGGGTGATCAAGTAACGATAACTTATCATAATAAAGATTATGAGGGTAAGGTCTCAGGTGTTGGAATTCGACCCAAAACAGGTGGGAATAATTATCCTGTTGAGATAGAATTATCTAACAAAAATATGCAGCTGTTCCCGGGCATGGTCGTTGAAGGAAGGATATTCTCAAAAACATATAAGAATGTCCTTTATACTTCCATCGAGAACTTGAGAGAAAAGTATGACCAGCAATTCGTATATGTGATAAATGATGAAAATAGAGCTGAACATCGAATTGTAGAATTGGGAGATAAGATAAGTAACTATGTGATCATTAAAAGCGGACTTAAACCCGGTGATAAATTGGTAATTGATGGAATCGATAGTTTAACAGAGAACGCTTTAGTAGATATCCGCAATGGATTCGGTAATTAAAAGGAGATCATATGTCACTAGCTAAATTCTCAGTAGATAACGGTGTTCTTATAAATATGATAATGATAATCGTCTTCATTTTCGGAGTGATGACGATGATAAATATGCCCAAAGAAGAAGCCCCTGCGGTTGATTTTGGAGCTTTTTATATTATGGTCAATTATCGCGGTGTATCTCCGGCCGAAATGGAAGAACTTGTCGTAAAAAAAATAGAAGATGAAATTTCAGATCTTCAGGATGTCGATTATATAACATCTACTGCTTCCGAGGGTAGGGCTATCATATACATTCAAATGGATGTGAATGCTGATATAGATGAAGCCTGGAATAATTTAAACACGGAAATGGATAAACTAAATGATCTGCCTGATGATGCGAATGATCCTTATCTGCTGCAGCTGAAGATGCGTGAAGTGAACGAGATGTGTACAGTTGCTTTGGGTGGCGATCTTTCTGATAATGCTCTGCGTGAACTGGCAGATGATTTCAAAGAGGAAGTATTGAATGTAGATTATGTTTCCAAAGTAGAAATTGCCGGAACCAGAGACCGTCAGATCTGGATAGAAGCAAATATCCAAAAACTTGCTCATTACGGAATAACCTTAAATGATCTGTCATCAGCAATTCAAATGCGAAATTTAAATGCTCCAGGTGGCTCTATTAAGGTTGGTTATGCAGACTTTCTGATTCGAACAATGGGTGAATTTGAAAACATTGATCAGATAAGTGATCTGGTTGTTTCTGCAGATCCTACGGGCGGAGTAGTTCGCATAGGTGATGTGGCAACTGTTCGCGATACATTGGAAGAGTCTCAGACTATTAGCAAACTGAACACAAAAAAAGCTGTTACAGTAGATATTTACAAAAAAGCAGATGGAAACATTATTAGTGTAATGGAAGACATTCGTGAAGAAGCAAAAAAGTTTGAAACAAGAATTGATGGATTAAATGTAGAAGTCCGCAATGATGGTTCGATCAGAGTGCGGAATAGCATTAGTACACTTGGTAATAATGCTATGTTGGGTATCGTTCTTGTGTTTATAGTTCTCTGGTTTTTTATCGGTTGGAAGAACGCTCTCTTTGCAGCTTGGGGAATTCCCTTTAGTTTCCTGCTGGCTTTTATTCTAATGGATCAGCTGGATGTTACAATGAACAATCTAACCCTATTCGGATTGATCCTTGTACTGGGAATGATAGTAGATGATGCTATCATTGTTTTGGAAAATATACATCGCTATCGGGAACAAGGTTTGGGTCCTAAAGAAGCTGCAATTAAAGGTGCAAAAGAGATCTCCTGGCCGGTAGTTGCGGCAGTAGCAACAACTATTGCTGCTTTCTTCCCGCTGATGTTGATGGAAGGTACTATGGGCAAATTTTTCACGTATTTTCCGATAGTTGTTTCACTTGCCCTTTTTGGTTCTTTATTTGAAAGCCTTGTCATTTTACCTTCCCACATTGCTGATCTGGGTGGTAAGAAGTTTAAAAAGAAAAAAAATAAAGCGAATGCTTTTTATGATTGGTTGATAAAAAAATATAGGAAAAATGTGAAGCTGGCTCTAAAACATCGTGGAAGAACAATGTTATTTTTAATCCTGGCAATGGCTTTATCAGGATTAGCAGTAAGATTAGGACTGGTTAAATTCCAGTTCTTCTCCAGCAGATTAAAACAGACTTTAGTAATAAATTTGGAAACACCTCCCGGAACCAGCTTGGAAAAAACAGATGAAGTTGTAACTAAGATAGAAAATTTTGTATTGAATATGCCTGAAAAACAAGATGTAGATGCTGTAATCACTACGATTGGAAAATACAGGAAAAATTTTAATGATCAATATGACACAAAGAATGCTGAAGTAAAAATTGATCTGGTTGAAATAGATGATATGACATTCTCTCATAATAAGATTAAAAACCGTATCAGGAAGTATGTAGATGGACTATCGGGATTGTATACATATAAATTTAGAGAAGGTGGTCGTGGAGGAGCGCCAACAGGTGAGGATATTGAGATCAGGGTAAAAGGTGAAGATATGACCCGCTTGGAAGAGATAGGTGGCTACATCATATCAGAACTGGAGAAAATTCCCGGAACAGCCGATCTGGAAACTAGCTTTGCAGAAGGTAAGAAAGAGATCCGTATTAATCCTAAACACGATAAACTGGCATTATACGGACTGAATGTGCGGTCTATTTCCAGTTTGGTCGGATTTGCTTCTTACGGAGGTTATGTTTCCAAATATCGTGGAACAGGTATGGCTGAATATGATATTGTTCTGCGCGTGAGAGAAGAACAGATCGACGATCTGGAAGATCTGGAAAATCTGCCGATAAGAACCAGAAATGGAGACATTATCGCTCTGAAGGAAGTAGCCGATCTGCAGATCACTACAGGTTATGCGCAAATTCAACATCGCGATAGAAAAAGAATTATTACAATATCCGGATCTGTAACCAGTTACGAAGAACAAGGCGAGAAAAAAATACAGACGCCTGATAATGTAACGAACATTATGCGTGGTAACAAACGGCTCAACATAGATGGAGTTCTGGAAAATTTTAGTACAAGATTTCCCGGTTATCAAGTTGAGTTTGGCGGACAGGCTGAACAGCAAAGCAAAACGAGTAATTCGCTTACTTTTAGCTTCATCGTAGCAATCCTGCTTGTATTCACTATTCTGGCAACTCAGTTCAAGTCGGCAGTACAACCTCTGATCGTAATGTTCACTATTCCTTTTGCTCTTATCGGAGTTATTTTCGGTCTGGTCGTAACAGGATTACCATTCAGTATGATGACCATGATCTCGGTAGTAGCGCTAGCCGGAGTTGTTGTTAATGATGCTCTGGTTCTGGTTGATTTTGTGAACCGACAGCGAGCAGAAGGTGTAGATCGGTGGAATTCGCTTATCAATGCAGGCTCTATCAGATTGAGACCTATCATTATGACAACTGTGACTACAATAGCAGGTTTCATGCCGATCATTTTATCAACTTCCAGTACAACTTCAGATTACAAACCAATGGCTGTAAGTATTGCTTTCGGACTCGCTTTCGCTACACTGCTTACGCTTTTTGTGATACCCGTACTTTACTCACTAGTTGATTCATTATTCGGTAAGTTAGGGATAACCAGATTTAAGACTCATCAAAAATATGATGATTGTGTGAAAGTAGAAGATTAATGTTTTACCTTAACACATGATCTTCGACATGTGCCAAGGTTTGAAAGGAAACTTGTCCTAAGCTCGTATGAAACTTGGGACAAGTTGATTGGAAAACATCTGGTTGCCGGACTTGACTCGAAAGCGCAGCGTTGAGTCGAGAACTGTCCAGATCCGGGTGGAGTAATTTTTAAGATTGCCGAGAAGTAGGTGTGTCGTAGTTGCCTTTACCTATGCGTAAACGCATAGGTTATTTGGAAATTATTATTTAATAGCCCAGCCGTTCACGGTTGGGTTGGATTAAATAAAACAATTACATTCCTTTTTTAACAGGAACAAAAAACTCATTAAAATTAGTTTTTAATAACCTTCTCAAAGAAATTTCACTATCATCTTTAACATAAGCTAAGGAAAAGACGGGATTCTTTCGATGATCGATCTCTACATAATGAAGCGTTTCTCTCAGATATTTTAAATAAGCATCATCATCGGGGGTGTGAGTATCAGTGTTTATATCTTTACCATTATAACCCAGAACCCAGCCAAAATGATGCTGCTTATGTTTCTTCCAAATTTTGTTCCAGTCAGGTTGAAAATTTTGGAAGAAAGCATCAAAGGGATTAAATCCGAAAGCATGAAAAGTAAGATCAGCCAGTCCGAAACCTCCATATCTAAGTGGATTCATTTCAATTGGGATCAACTTATCGTTCTCAAGTTTAAATTCTGCATGAATTGGAAAATCAGCAATATTCAAATGCTTATTTAATTCAATGAATATTTGTTTGATCCGATCATAAAGTTTATCAAATATCTGGTGATTAGTATAATAGAGGACATTGAAATATGCAATTTTTTCGGGCAATGGATGATGATAAATATTCATGATTTCAGGTTTACCGTTTTCATTGAAATACATATCCACAGCATATTCTTCACCATCCACAAATTGCTCGATTATCAATTCATTTTTAGATAATAC
>JAYEKK010000158.1:0-12019 GCA_034660955.1 Candidatus Cloacimonadota bacterium
CCGGGATCTTTCAATCCGGGTAATTGAATAATTATCCTATTTTCATTTGCAACTCTTTGAATTAATGGTTCGGCAACGCCGAATTGGTCAATTCTGTTACGAATGATCTCGTAAGCAGTTTTGATCGCATCTTCTTTTTCATCTTCAGGAAGTTTGGAATTATCAACTTCCAGTTGGATCTGAGTTCCACCCTGAAGGTCTAAACCGAGTATTAATCGTTTAGTCGTCCAGAATGAAGGCAGGTTTGAAACGACCATCGGCAGGAAGTAGTACGCTGTAACCAGCAGAACTACAAGGATGATCAAACCGCGAATTTTTCTGTTCCTCATTATTATGTCTCCTTAGTTAATCTATTATCTTTCTAATATTTTCAGAAAAATCAAAAACTTATTTTATGGAACATCCGTCAAGAGTTTTGTGGGTAGTTCTTAAAACCAATATCTTTCTCTTCATGTTGTCCCGGCAGATTGATCTCACCATGCTTTTCTTCAAACTTCTCGATATTTTGTTGAAGTAATTTTAGGAACTGTTTTGCATGCTGTGGGGTTGTCATAATTCTACTGTATATTTTTGCACTTGGCAATCCCGGAACGATCCTTCCAAAATCCAGAATAAATTCAGAAGGGGAATTTGTTATCATACAAAAATTTGAATATATTCCTTCCCCTACTAGTTCATCGAGTTTGATATTAAGTTTTTGCTTTTTTGGTTGATTCATTTTATTATCTCCTATATTTTATTATTTTAATTCAATTTTTCCTTAAGTGCTTCTGCTACACATTCAGAAATAAAATCGCTGGCATCACCACCAAGAGCTACAACCTCTCGGATCATTGTTGAGCTTAAATACAGATACTTATTTTTCGGAACAAAAAAAACTGTTTCAAGTTCTTCACTCAAATTTTTATTCATAAGTGCAAGAGAGAGTTCGTATTCAAAATCTGATACTGCACGTAATCCGCGGATCATTATAGTTGCATCCACTTTTTTTGCAAAATCTACAACCAATCCGGAGAATTTCGTGACTTCAACTTTTTTGTTGTAAGCTACAGACTTTTCACAAAGATCACAGCGTTCTTCCCAAGTAAATATTGTGCTCTTACCTGTATGCTCTGCAACCGCCAGTATAATTTTATCAAAAACTTTTGAAGCTTTTGCTAAAACATCAATATGCCCATTTGTAATAGGATCGAACGTTCCTGCATAAATTGCTATTTTCATTTTACCCTCTTTTTTTCTTTCCTTTCCCGCTAAATACGCGAAAAGTGCTAATAAAAGATTCTATGAACTTAAATTTTCTAATTCACTGATCTCTTTTGGTATATTTTCGGAAAGATTCTTATATCCGGTTTTTGTAACAAGAATATCATCTTCGATGCGTATCCCAATTTTCTCTTCCGGGATATAGATCCCTGGTTCCACCGTAATTACATTACCTATTTTTAAAATGGAATCTCGAGCTCCAATGTCATGAGTATCCATTCCAAGATGATGACCAACACTATGCATATAATATTTACGATAATCATTTTTATTTTTTATCAGTTTTAATTTTATCAGAACTTTCTGGATTAATTCAACTGTTTTTTCATTTAGCTCTTTCATACCAATTCCGGGTTTAACCATTTTAATAATTATTTTATTAATAGATAAAACTTCGGAATAGATTTCTTTCTGACGCTTGGTGAATTTTCCGGTAACCGGAAAAGTTCTAGAAATATCAGCACTATAACTATTGCAAGCAGCACCAACATCTAAAAGTACCATCTCATCTTTTCCTATCTTAGAATCATTTTGTTCATAATGAAGAGTTGCGGCATTTCCACCCGCCGCAATAATTGGCTTAAATCCCATATGTTTAAGTCCATTGCGTGTAATTTCATATTGCAGGATAGCTTCCAGTTCATATTCCATCATACCTACTTTAGATTTCTTGAAAATGTTTCTGATCCCTTCACCTGTTACATCAATTGCTTTTTGCATTTGCTCAATTTCCCATTTTGTTTTCACACTTCTAAGTGGAATCATGATCTTTGTCATATCTACTGCTGTTATATGAGGGAAATTCTGCTTTATCTTTGCTATAAAATCCTGTTGTTTATTAAGTGGTTTATCAATACTATTGTAACCTAAATTTAAATGTATTTTAATTGATGGAGCTACGTAAAATCCTATCTTTCGCTCAAATTCATCTAAGAAAGAGATCTTTTCAATTCCAGAAGATTCTGAAGCTTCTTCTTTCGTCATTTTCTTACCAACCCATACTTCCATTTCAGGAATTCCTCGTTCAATAAATAGCTCTATAACAGGCTTTTTCTGCCTGCTGATCACAAGTATCGCATCAGGAATATCTAATCCCGTAAGATATTTAAAATTATTATCCTGCAGAAAATTTCGTGGGTATTTGGGTATAGAAGCTGCAAATACAATAACCAATTCCTTTTCTTTTAATTGTTTAATCAGTTTTTTTCTTCGATCAATCAACAATTTTGAATCCATCAATTATCTCCTATAATTAATTTCCCATAAGTGCCGTCAAAGCCAGGTGGTTGGAATTTGAAATCACCTTTCTTAACAGCTAAAATCTGGTTGATAGTTTTTTGGTCGACTCTTTTGTCAAGCATAACTTGAATGCTATCTGATTGCCATAATGCAATTTCCGAGGGGAAAATGTTCATAACAATATCAAATATTTTCTGTACCCTTTTTGAAGTAATGCTCTTCAGGTTTTGTGATGCAGCAATAACTTCGATAAGCGGTATAAGATGAAGGTAATTCCGAGAAATTGGAATAATAGAATTATCTTGCAATTGAATAGTTCTCTCTCGTACTCCCAGATTCATCTTCTTATTACAGATCGGACAGATCAATTGTTCAGGTATTTTATCAGCAAAGATCAATTCATGGGAATGCCCTTTTCTATCTGCTCTATGACCGGTAAGAAAATACCTCCCTTCTGCCGGATTGAATTCTGCTGTCATTATTACATTGTTCTGTCGGATAGCATGAATTATACTTTTATAATCAACTTGATCTACATCTAAGATTGTAAATTCTCTACCAATCCTGTTCAGGGCAGCACTGTGACAATCACTATTAGAAATGAATGTAAGTGCTGCAAGATCGGGGATTTTCTCTAACATTTGCGGATCAGCACTCAAACCGGTTTCAATTGCTTTTATTTTTGGTAGAAACTTACCATAGAATTCAATCAATTCATCCAGATCATTCTTACTTCCAAAAATACCGTCAGGAGTCATTACATGTGCCGGAATAATTTCAATCAGCGGATGAATATTTGATATTTCAAAGAGCTGATCTTCCAATTCTTTTTGTGTATTACTGGTTATGAATGGTCTGCCGATTGTGTTCTTCATTCCCCATTTATTCATTAGTTTTTGCATTTTATAGATCGATTCAAAATCCGGAAAAAGTATAATATGATGGGCAATTGTTTTATTTCTTTTGTGCACTAATTTTGTGGAAAAGATAACTTCGGTTTGTAAAAGGAATTTACTTTTATCTTTATGAAGTGCAAATAATCCCTTACTTACTTCTGTTAATTCTCGCTTTAATTCTTCTGTTCTGGGTGGAAAAATACAATCTCCAGTTCCAAAAACATCTATACCTTTCAGTTTTATTGTTTTGGAAACTGCGGTAAGTTCAATTTGTCCCACACCTCCAGCATAACCGGAATGTGAATGAAGATCAACTGCTAATTTCAAATTAACCTCTCCTTGTTTACCACTGATGAACACAGATGTTCACTAATATTTTCTGAAAAATATGTCTCTCTGAGGAACTCTTACATATTTTCTTACGAAGAGTCTCGTCTTTTCCTCAACCATTCGCAAGGTCTTCAACCATTGCGAAGGTTCTCTTCGCAAAGACGGAGCTTTGCGTTACGAGCTTCCACTTATTTTCTTTTGTTTGCTTTTGCCTGCCGTGGCATAGTCCTGAATGCTTGCGGGACGAAGACAGGGTCACTGTTTTATTCGATTCTATATCAGTATTTGTCATCCTGAGTGTCCGGCATTACCGGATGTATCGAAGGATAATGAGAAATAGTAAATTGGGTCGACACTTCGATACGTCGCTTCACTCCTACTCAGTATGACAGATAGCAAAATCATCTATTCCAAAGTCAGCAATCGGTTACTGGCCTCTGTTCCCCACTGACTGTACTTCCCATATTTACTGATAACACGTTCATATATCTGAGTAGCTTTATCAAATTGATTATTATTCTGGTATGCTTCTCCTGCTTTAAGTTCAGCTGAAGCTGCCCACTGAGTGAATTGAGGATAATTATAACCAACTTTTAACAATTCCGAGACTGCCGTTTCATAACTCTCCATTCCAAACAATGATTCCCCGATCCAATATTGTGCTTCCGCCTGAGTCTCTTTATCTTTAAGCAGAGGAATTGCGCGAGTGAACATTTCGATAGCATGAAAATATTTTTTATCACGGAAATGGCAGAAGGCAATATCAAAAACTGTTTTCGCTTCCAATCCTTCATCTCCCCAACGCTCTAAAATTATCTGATAAGCAGCGATCGCTTTTTGCCATTCTTTCATTGTTTTGCAAACAAATGCAAAATTTCTGGCAGCATCAAAAGCCAGTTTTCCATCCTCATCGTTCTCTATAACTTTATAATAATGAGAGAGAGCTTTCTGGTAATTTTCTTTGGAGAAATTTATCGTTCCCAGTTTAAGATGCGCTTGATTGCTCATATTTATGTCTATTGAATTAGCAACTGTGGAGAAATCTTCTTCTGCTTTATCAAGTTCCTCTTTTTCTAATCTTACAATTCCACGCCAGAAATAAGCCTTTATCATTACATCACTAGTTAGATCTTTCTTTTTCAAAAGTTTAGTAAATATTGATTCAGCTTTTTTCTTATTAATTTTCTTATAATATATTCCACGGTTAACTTCAATTTCATTTTTATCTTTATCGGTTAATTGATTCTTAAATTTTTTAGCTATTGTTTCTGCTTTAGGTCTATTTTCTATTCTATATAAAGCAATGACATTCTCTTTAGCAACAGATTTGATATTTTCATATCCAGAATAATTATCTCCCAATTTATCAATTATTTTTTTGTAATTCACTGCAGATTCAAGATAATTTTCCTGAATAAAATTTATCCGACCAAGCATTTCATTATACTTTAAATTTCCTTTATTATTTTTGGCAAGTTCACCATAGGTATATTTTGCCATTTCAAGATCGTTGGTGGTAAACTGTAAATAAGCAAGTTTGGCCAGATCTTCTTCGTTTTTATTCACGATATGCATTAGGGCTTCTTTTGCCTTTTCATTGTTACCTAACTTCTCATGATCTCTTGCAATAAGTTTATAAGTATTATCATTTCTATCCTTTTCAGGTAGAAGCAACTGATATTTTATTGCATTTTCATAATTTTCTGATTCTCGTAATGATTTTGTAAAATATTGAATAACTTTGGGATATTGCTCGAATCTTTCTGCATTATTTACCAGAAAAGCAAGCTTATTTTCAGCTTTCTTTTTTTGTCCTTGCTCATTCAATACAACAGCATAATGAAAGTAAACAAGTGGATTGTTAAGCTTGATGTATTCATCGGCTATCTTATAATATTTTAAAGCTTTAGCATCATCATTTTCAGAATAGTAGTATTCAGCTAAATGTATCTGTGCATTAAAATAATCTGCATCATCAATAGCTGAATTATTTACAAGATCAGCAAAATATTTGGCAGCATTTACGATCTCATTTTTAGAGATATAATATTTTCCAATTTGCAATCTAAATTCATTTGCTGCGAAGTTATTTGAATGCTTAATTACGAATGTTTTCATTTTTGATAACAATTCTGAGTTAAGTTCAAAATTTTGTAAAAGTTGTTTTCGAATATATATTTCTTCCAACCAATCAGCATGATTTGTTTTATCTAACTTTGACCTTATCATATCCACTTCTTGTAAAGCTTCATTTGACATATTGTCTTTTGATTCATATTTATATTTTTCTGCGATTTGTATCCATAATACTGCTTTCTTGTAATAGCTTCCAGGATCAATTCCACTTTCAAGAATTTTTATGGCAGATTCATAGTCTTTGAGATCAGTAATAAGAATATTAAGCAGATCCTCTTTGAATTTTTCTGCATCAGTATTGTATGAGTTACTTATTAACGAACTCAGTAAATTGTTAAATGCAGTTTTGTGATCTTGTTCTTTAAATTTCTTTAGATATTCCAGTTTATTTTTTATTTTCCATCTTAAATCTATATTCTTTATTTTCTGAAGATCGATCTGTTCTAACTCCGTTATAGCTGTCTCAAATTCATTTAGATTTTCTAAGCATAAAGCAATTTTAAAAGATGCCTCATCCTGAATATCATTTACAGAATACTCTGTTAATATCCACTGAAAGTACTTTTTTGCTGTATTATATTGCTGAAATTTTTCGAAATAAATATTACCCAGCACCAACAATAATTTATCTCTCGATGCAAATTTGTTATTTAGCAGTTTTTTATACTCTTTTACAGCATTTGTGTATATTCCCGAAGCAAGCATTATATCTGCATTTAGCAATTGTTTTTGATATAATATTTCACCATCATTTGTTGTTATTTTATTTAGCCACTCTTTTGCAGAATCAAGATCTTTCAGTAAAAAATCTGCTCTTGCTAATTGCAGTAAATAGGCATCCTGTTTGTCACTTTCACGAAATACTTTTTTATATTTA
Organism: Candidatus Cloacimonadota bacterium; assembly: GCA_034660955.1. Taxonomy (GTDB): domain Bacteria; phylum Cloacimonadota; class Cloacimonadia; order Cloacimonadales; family TCS61; genus Tenebribacter. Next base: position 6,742 of record JAYEKK010000158.1, read on the forward strand.
CTATAATCATTTCTTATATCAGAATATTTTTTTAATTTTATCTGAACTGAAGTGTATTTAAGAATGTATTCATCAAGTAAAAGTGAACTTGAAAATTTGTTAATTAGATTAGAAAGTTCAAAATAAGCTTTTGGAGAATCCTGTAAGATTATATAATAACCTGCTAATACGGAACGAAGCCTTTCCTCGTAATTACGCGGTATTTCACCTTGAAGTATAGTAGCCAAAGCTTCTGCAGCTTTTCTTGTTCCTTCTTCATTTTCCATGATCTCGATCTGTTTTTCCACAGCTTTCCAGCGTGAAATATGATTAGGATAATCTGTTATGATTTCATTTAGGATCCTCTTTCCTTCCACTGGCATTTGCATCTTGAGTCTGGCTTGAGCCAACCAAAGGAGAACATCTGGAATATTATGATAATCTTTGTAATTTCGTACGATCTTTCTACCCTTAATTATCACATCGTCATATTTATTCATTATATAGAGGCATTCTAAATATTGTGATAATGCCATCTTACTAAAATTCGAATTTGGATATGTCTCGATCAATAATTTTAAGTTTCCTGCAGTATTGTTATATTTATGTTGTTCAAATTGTGTTTGTGCCAGATAATACAATACTTTATCACGAAACAATAAACCGGGAAATCCCTCCAATAATCTATTATATGCTGATTCAGCCTTAATAAATTGATCTCTTTCCCGATAACTTTCTCCAATAAGAAAAATAGCTTCTTTAGCATCATCTGAAGTTGGAGAGTAAGCTATTACTTTCTCAAATTCATTTATTGCTTCTTCATATAAGCCGTCGTTATATAATCCTTTTCCAAAATTAAGATCTGACCATAAACTTATTGATAGAACAATAAGTAAGATAAAATATATCTTCTTCATTTATTCCTCCATGAGATTTTCAAATAATTTAAAAGTATTTACTATGTCAACTTTGATTTATCGCTTGTAATAACGGCTTACACAATTTGCAAAAAAATATTATTTTCTTGACTCATTATATTAACTTTAATTTAAGAAATCAAGTTTAGATAAATTGCTAAAAGAAAGGAGAATAATGAAGAAGAATAAGCTAATTATTTTATTTATACTTTTTTTTATTTTTCACTCATTGTATTCAGTTGAAAAAATCATAAAAATTGCCACCGGTAACCCTGATGGAGTATATTATCAGATCGGGAATTCAATTAAGAAACTGATTGAAAGAGATGATCCTGATCTTCAAATTCAAATTATTGAAACATCCGGTTCTGTTGAGAATGCAAGACTACTTATAAATAAAGATGTAGATATCGCATTTATGCAAAGTGATGTAGCATATAATTTATATCAACAATATTCTCTTTCAACTAACTCTACTATTAAAATACAAGGCATTGCTGCCTTATATACAGAATTGATCCAGATCATTGGTAGAAAGGAATTGTTTATAGAAGAGCTATCTGACCTGAATGATGAGCCTGTTTCTATTGGTTCAATTGGTAGCGGAACTGCCAAGAATGCAACTGATATTCTCTTAGCATCAAATTTCAAAGATAGGGATGTAAATAAGAAACATTATTCTTTTTCTGAGCTGGCTGATGCATTCCAAAATAGAGATATCAATGCTGCTTTTGTAACTGCTGGGCTTAAATTTAAGCCTCTTATCAATATTGCAGATAATGTGAACTTTATTCCTATTAATAAAGAAACTGTTATAAAATTAAGAGATAAATATCCATATTTTGTCTCTGTAGTGATTCCCGCCAGTACATACAATGGTCAGAGTGAACCGGTTTCTACAGTTGGTGTGAGAGCACTTCTGGTTACAAGTGAAAAACTAGATGTTGATATTGTAGAAGAAATATGTTCTAGCATTTATACAAATCTTAATGAACTTTCTAAAGTACATCCTGTTGCATCTAAGATAAAACTCAGCAAGGCTAGAAACGGAATGATAATTCCAATACATGAAGGTGCTGATTCTTTTTATAAAAAAAAGGGTTTGATAAATACTTTAATATTACTATTAGTGTTAGTTTTGTTTGTGATAATTGGACTAACCAACAAAAAAGTAGTTAAAAAATTCAGTAAAAGATTTCTCAGGCAATTGCGTCATAATATTCACTTTCGAATTGGAATAATAATATTCCTGTTATTTATTTTCGGTTCTTTTGGAACATATTATTTTGAGCATAATGTTAATGAGGAATTTGACACGTTATACAAAGCTATTTGGGCTACAATGATCTACCTTCTCAGCGGCTTTGACATAGACCCTATCACGCCGGGAGGGAAAGTATCTGCTTTTCTGTTACTGATTGGTGGTATCGGAATTTTAGGTACTGTAGTTGGAAATTTAGCATCAATATTTATGAAAGAAGGAGTTGAAAAAATGCCAAGAAGTGTAAAGAGACATATTGCAATTTGTAATTGGAGTAAACGCGGTGAAAAGATCATCGAAGAACTGCATCATCCTAGTGCCGAACCGGATACAGAAATAATCATTCTTACTGATGGAGAAGTAAATGAAAGAGATTTGCGAGAAAAAAGTAAACGATATGCTAATGTATATTTTATTAAAGGGAAACCTACCTCTTATAATACTCTAAAATCGGCTCGAATACATCAAGCAAAAAGTGTGATAATACTTTCTGATTCAAGTGATATTGAACCAGATCCAAAAACTATCTTGAGCTGCTTGGCTATCAGGCAGCTTTCAAAAGATCTCAAGGATGATCATCAACCGCATATCATAGCAGAATTAATGGATAGAACTAACAGAAAAATGGCATTGGATGCAGGTGCAAATGAAATAGTTTCCGCTGGTTTTTATCGAACAGGAATCATGCTGCAAAGTGCTCTTTATCATAATCTATCAGATATTTTCCATGAGCTATTGATCTATGAAAAAAATTCATCTTCAATATTTATAATTGAAAAAGACAAATATTCTGATACATTTATTGGAAAAAATTTCCAAAAAGCAGCAGAGATAATCAGTAATAATTGCAGTGAGACTAATCCTGTTATACTTATTGGAGTTAGAAGAGCTATAGACAACAAAGAAACTATAATATTGAATCCATTGGTGAATGGTGAATCTAAGAATGGAAAGTTTGATGTTTTCAATGCAGGCGATGCAATGGTTGTAATTGCTCACAACCAGCCTGACTTGTCTAAGATCAAAAAATAGAGATATCTGAATGCTTAACAAAATCATCTCGTATTACAATGGAAAATTGTGGAGAACACTTTTCTTGGTTTGTGCAGGTTTACTATTTGCAATCACACTAGGAAGCTTAATGAAAATAGAAGTGGTAAATGTACTTAAGCAGAATATCCCTCTCCCATTGCAATTATTCTATGCAGAATTACTCGGGTTTATTTCTCCCGGACCGCGCTATATTATTTATCCCATACTAATTAAGCTACAAGAATTTGGTATAAATGTTGGAGTAATAGTCGCTCTTATTTCGGGGCATGTACTAATAGAGCCTTCCACATTTTTTGTAGAAGCAGGATTTTTCGGACTTCGTTTTCCTATAAAACGATTTGCTGTATCGCTCATTGTAACATATATGGCAGGGGTCATTACTGTTTTTATTGGTAATTTTTTATGATACATAAATTAAAAAAAGCCGGCATAGATATCAAAATGGGGTTTTTGCTTATTGGAATTTCCATGATCTTAATGCTGATATTTAATATCAATTTCTCACAGCTAATTGCATCTAACTTAGATATCATTATTAAGATCATATATCTCACTGCAATTGCAATGGGAATTTCAACAGCTATACATTTCCTGATACCAGAAAATTTTGCAGAAAAGCATCTACATGACAGCAAGTTATCTCATCTTTTTTATGCAACACTACTTGGAGTTCTTACACCAGGACCAGTTTATGCAATATATCCGATTGTTATTGTATTAAAAAAGAAAGGAATACAAAATCCCATTTTAGTTGCATTTCTAACAGGGCAAACAATTATTGGACCTGCCAGAGCACCATTTGAAATTGGTTTCTTTGGTCTCAAATTCTACATTTATAGAATTCTCCTTGCATTAATAATGGGACCCATTGCAGCATTATTATTTATTTTCTTATCAAAATTCTGGCCGGATAAAGAAAAAGATTATTAGATATAATTATAAATTTGGATGCAATAATATGTTAATTTCCCAATAATAATATTTGTGAGATGATCAGATGATCTTTCTTTTGATATTTACTGTAGGAATAGTTGCCGGTTTTATCAACACACTTGCAGGGGGAGGCTCTGCTCTTGTCCTTCCGGTTCTGATACTTGCAGGAATACCTTCACCAATGGCAAATGCTACTAATCGTGTTGCTATCCTTCTCCAAAACATTACAGGAGTAAGCAGATTTCATAAGCATGGAATTCTGGAAGTCGGGTCAATAATCCATATTACTATTGCGGCTATTATTGGCGCTATAGCAGGCTCAATATCTGCTATAAATATTTCTTCTGCGTATTATGATAAAATCCTTGCATTTGTATTCATAATTATTCTTATTTTAATGCTCAAACCGCATAAAAAAAGATCTTCTCTTACTAAGAAATTACCCAAATGGCTTGAATTCATCATTTTTTTGATCGTGGGATTCTATGGCGGTTTGATTCAGGTTGGTGTCGGTTTTATTTTCCTTGCAACATTAAACCTGGTTGAGGAATTCGATCTCATCAAGGCTAATGCAATAAAAGTATTTATCATCATGTGTTATACTATTTTTGCCGTTATTATTTTTGCTTATTCAGGTAAGGTAATTTGGAAATACGGGTTTGTACTTGCAGCAGGGAATATTATTGGTGCCTTTATTGGAGTTAAAGCTGCAATCACCAGAGGAGAGAAATTTGTGAAAATAGTTCTCACAATTGCAATTCTGATTGCCTGCCTAAAATTATTTGGTATACTTAAATTAATTGGATTATAACATAGATAGAAATTGTCGAATTTAATTAATTAAAAAGCCCCTCAGATTTCACTGAAGGGCTATTTTAATTTACTTTTTTTTACTTCATTAATATCATTTTTTTAGTGCTGGAATATTCTTTGGATAGCATATGATAGAAGTATACTCCCGAAGAAACAATCTTGCCATTATTATCCTTTCCGTTCCAAACTACATTATGTTCTCCAATCGGATATATGTCATTTACCAATGTTTTGATCTGCTCACCTTTGATGTTGTAGATATTTATACTGATATTGCCAGTTTTAGTAATGGAGAATCTAATATTAGTTGTTGGATTAAATG
>JAYEKK010000159.1:0-2838 GCA_034660955.1 Candidatus Cloacimonadota bacterium
CTCTCGTCAGCGCTACTTCACCACTAATTTTGCTATCACAAAATCAGATTCTGGCTCATGGTCGAAATCAGCAGGAAGAACAGGCTTCTCATCCCTGAAACAAAAGATTGGCGGAGAGTCAGGGATTCGAACCCTGGGTATTTTTGATATTTCTTGACATTTTCTGTTACTTATGTTTTTTTTGTTAACATATTGTCATTTCGGTAGTTATCTTGTATTTAAGTATTCGTTATTTGTTGTTGTTGTTTGTTCTTTTTATAAAAAGTGTACACTTTTTGGTCACATTATATTGGATTAGGAGATGAAAAAGATATGCAGAATAAGATTAACAAAAAAATTTCAAAAAAGCTAGCGAGCTATAATGAAGACTCAAAAGTAAAGATTCGTGTTCGGAAGCTTAAAACAAAATATTCAGCATACTTGGATTACAGAAAAAAAGGTAAAAGAGAAAGAAAATATTTTGGTTTTTACCTTACTGGCTTAGAAAAAGATTGGTCATCTGATCTAAAATTGCTAAAAAGAATCAACGAGTTGAAGAGAGAAGAAGTGGAGAAACTAAAACTTAATTCTAATCAATACAGTCTTAATAGCAATAAGCTCGATGCAAACTTTGTTGAATACTTTAAAGTACTTGCTGATAAGTACGATGGGAATACAAAAAGAAATTGGAATAGTGTATACACACACTTATCTCGCTTTAGTAATGGAATAATGAAATTTTCTGACATCAATGAAATTTTCTGACATCAATGAGATATTATGCGAAGATCTGAAAGATCATATGCTCTTGAAACTTTCGGTAAATTCTATTATATATTACTTTTCAAAACTAAATCAAGCACTTGATGATGCCATTTATAAACATAACCTACCAATGCTCAATTATTTCAAACGAGTTAAACATGCAAGACCAACTGATCCACCTATCCGATATCTTAGTGAACTTGAAGTAGAACAATTAGTTTCCAATCCTTATCCAAATGAAAGAGTAACTAATCCTTTCCTGTTCTCAGTATTTACAGGTTTAAGATTATCAGATACTAAGGCATTAAAATTTGAAAATATTAAGAACGATCGTCTTTCCATTATACAAATCAAAACTAAAAAGCCATTAGACGTTCTGCTTAACCCTAATGCTGTAAAAATCCTTGATCGTCAAAAAGAATTAATGGGATGTGAAAAAGAGAAAGTATTTAATTTTTTATATGATGATTATGTGAATAGAAGAATAAAGGAGTGGGTTAAATCCTTAGGTATAAATAAAAAAATCACATTCCACTGTGGTCGTCATACTTTTGCTACTATAGGAATTACATCTGATATGGATATCTACGAAGTTTCAGGATTACTTGGTCATACTGATATCAAACATACTTTGATTTATGCTAAGCTTGTTAATAAAAAGAAAGATAAAGCTGCATTGAAATATCCAAACTTCATTTAACCCTCGACGATATCACCTCTTATTTTATCAATTTGTATTTCTGGTGCTACCATAATTATATGCTCATCACAATCTTTGTATTCAATAAATCTGAGAATATGTTTCTAGTACCTGGGACAAGAATTCCTCCGTACTTACAGAATGGACTATATTCTCGATATTCTCAGTTATAGAAAGAAATATCCAATTAAATCCTATCTGCTTCAAAAGCTTGCTTGTACCATTTAAATATTATTTTTAACCACTATTAAAATTTTAAATTTATGATTCAATTTCAATATTTCCTATAAATATTTATTAAAGCATTCTTCTTTAACTTATTCGGCCACTTCTCATCATACATTTTCAAAAAGGATAGAAAACGATCCTGATCCCATTTTCCCCAGTTTAGTAATCCTTTTGGTAAATTATGTACGACATCCATAAGGTCAGCGATTTGTTCGTAAGAAACTTCGTCATATGCTAATCGTCTTGCATGAATAATAACGTAAGAGATGAATTCAAGATTCGCTTTGAGTGTTTGTTCATCTATAAAAATGCTCTTATTATTAATATCCATAGATCCATCTTATTTCATTTAATTTACAGTAATATAGTTATAGTCAATTTCTGCATTCATAAATTAATTATTCTCATTTCTTAATATCACTACATAGTTACAAAACCAACCTGCTTACTAGATAAATAATCTTCATTTTCAAAAAGTGTCAATTGTAATCTTTCATCCGGGAAATGAACTTTTCCATTTAACCATTTTTTAATTAGATTTTCAGAATTCTTAGGGGAATCTGAATTATGCTTTCCATGAATGTCAATTATTTGATAACCATAAATATTTTCCTTAAATAGAATGGTTAATCTTTCTGGTTTCAACATTCTAGCTGCATAATATGAGTTCTCTCTTATGTCATCATCATAACTGAAAATACAATGATTCATTTCATAACCTTCACGATGTAAGGATTTGGAATTCGGAATAATTTCAATCCATATATGATCTTTTTTTATGTTGGCGATTTTACACTTTGGATATTTATAATTAACTATTATCTTCAGATCATTTATCAAGTAAACCATTTCATCATGTAATATATGAATTTCGGAAAGCTTATTGAGTTTTAATATTCTTCTGTTAATATCATTATCAACAAGTTTCTTCTGCATCTTGTAAATATCTTTAATCTTAAACAATGTAAATGGCTTTTCATTCTCTTTTCTTTTGTGAGCAACTTCATTGATCAAATTATAACTCATTTTATTATCATTGTCAGATAGAAGTAACGAGATTGCTCCTATATTCAACTTCGGGAAAAAGCTGAATCTTCTTAATAATTTTGGATTCTCTTTTAAGGCTTTTCTTAGCCAGAGAAATAGTTCAATGCTGCAAATTTGAG
>JAYEKK010000160.1:0-2826 GCA_034660955.1 Candidatus Cloacimonadota bacterium
TTGGATCGCTTTTTCTCTATTTTCGGCATGAACGATCAGCTTGGAGATCATCGGATCGTAGAAGCTTTTGATCTCGGTATCTTTGTTGATGCCAGTATCGATCCGTGTTTCCACATCCTGCGGTTCTACATAAAGCGACATTTTACCGGGAGATGGTAAGAAATTGTTAGCCGGATCTTCCGCATAAATTCTACATTCAATGGCGTGACCGGTTTGTTTTAAATCTTCCTGTTTCAGCCTAAGTTTGTTTCCTGCTGCAACCAATATCTGTTCTGTTACCAGATCAACATCTGTAGTAAATTCCGTAACCGGATGCTCTACCTGAATACGAGTATTCATTTCCAGAAAATAGAAATTTTTATCTTCGTCCAATAAAAATTCAATTGTGCCGGCACTGTTATATTTAGTTTCTTTCCCAATTCGTACTGCAGCTTGTCCCATTCTCTTTCTCAGATCAGGATCAACAGTAGGAGAGGGTGCCTCTTCGATAATCTTTTGATGTCGTCTTTGAATGGAGCATTCCCGATCAAAAAGATGAATTACATTGCCGAAATTATCTCCCAGAACCTGGAATTCAATGTGACGAGGATTCTCGATGTATTTTTCGATGAAAATATCACCGTCACCAAAATAGGATTTTGCTTCGCGAGCTGTTGATTCCAGAGCATCTTTCATTTCAGATTCGCTGCGAACAATTCGCATGCCTTTCCCGCCACCGCCTGCTGCTGCTTTTATCAAGATCGGAAAAGGTATCTTTTTAGCTTTATCAAATAAAGTATCTGCATCACCAACCACTGCATCTACTTGGGGAATATCGATCGACTCGATAAATTTTCGAGCCTGGATCTTATTTCCCATCAACTCCATCGAAGCTGCGTTGGGTCCGATGAAAATAATATTTTTTGCATCACAGGCTTCCACGAATTTTGAGTTTTCAGCTAAAAATCCGTAACCGGGATGAATTGCATCACAGCCTGTTTTCACCGCTATATTGATGATTTTCTCTATATTCAAATAAGTCTCGGCTAGATCAACTTCTCCGATGCAATAAGCTTCATCGGCAAAATTCACATGGATAGAATCGATATCTGCCTGAGCATAAATTGCTGCTGTTTTAATTCCTAAAGAGTTAGCTGATCTCATTATCCTTACAGCAATCTCACCACGATTTGCAATTAGTATTTTTTTAAATATTTTCATTCAATTTCCTAATTTTTTTTAATCCAGTTAGGTTTACGTTTTTCCAAAAAGGCAGCCATACCTTCCTGCCCCTCTTCTGACGCTCTGATGTCAGCGATCATTTTTGCAGTATATTCCAAAGCTTCATCCAAAGACAGCTTATTGCAAATATCAAACAGCAATTCCTTGCACATAGTCATGGCTCTAGGTCCACTGGTTTTTAGTAATGCGATCACAGAATCTACATATTCATCAAGCTCTACAGAGCTGAGAGATTTGTTCACAAGCTTATGTTTTTCCGCCTCCGGACCTTTGAATCTTTTCCCGGTCAGCATAAGATCTTTAGAACCGTATTCACCAACTCTTTTAGTAACATATGGAGAGATGCAGGCGGGAATAATGCCGATCTTCACTTCGCTTAAAGAGAAGGTTGTGTCATCATCACAATAAGCCAGATCGCAGGCTGCCAGAATGCCGTTTGCCCCGCCTATCGCAGCTCCATGAACGACGGCAATCGTTGGTTTTGATGAGGTGTAGATCGCATAAAAACATTTAGAGAGCTGCAGGGATTCCTTGTAGTTTTCTTCATAGGAATATTTTGCCACATCCCGCATCCAGTTTAAGTCTGCTCCTGCACAGAAAGATTTTCCTCTTCCTCGTAATACAATTACTCGAACATCTTCATTTTGGTTCAGTTCTTCAACAACTTTTATCAGCTCCGAGATCATCACTTCGTTGAAAGCATTGTGCACTTTTTGCCGGTTGAAGAAAACTGTGCCAACTTGATCCTTGATTTCAATTTCTAATGTTTGGTAGTTCATATATTATCCTTTCTATTTTACATTCTAAACACACCGTTTTTCTGATCCGGATATTTTTTATTGAGTGAAATAGCAATTGCCATTCCGAGTATCTTGCGTGTATCCACCGGATCGATAATGCCATCATCCCACATACGTGAGGTGCTGTAAAATGCGCTGCCTTCTTCCTCGTATTTATCCAGGATTGGCTGCATAAATTTTTTAGCTTCTTCCTCATTCATTTCCGGTTTGCCGCGGTGCTTCAATTGAGCCTGTTTTACTGTAAGCAATACATTAGCAGCCTGCTCTCCTCCCATCACTGAGATCTTGGCGTTGGGCCACATGAATAAAAATCTGGGATCGTAAGCTCTGCCTGCCATAGCATAATTTCCAGCGCCAAATGAACCACCCACAACAACAGTTAACTTGGGAACATCCGCATTGGCGACAGCATGAACAAGTTTAGCTCCATTTCTTGCTATTCCTCCATGTTCATAATCCTTTCCAACGATAAATCCAGTAATGTTCTGCAGGAAAAGAATGGGAAGTTTTCGGGAAGTACAAAGCTCGATGAAATGAGCTCCCTTCAAAGAGGTTTCAGAAAATAAGACACCATTATTTGCGATAATACCAACTGGAAATCCCATGATCTTGGCAAAACCTGTAATTATCGTTGGTGCATATCTGGCCTTGAATTCGTGGAAATTACTACCATCCACAATCCGAGCAATTATCTCTTTTGAATCAACCGGTTTTTTCAGGTCAACCGGAGCCAATCCATATAATTCCATAGGGTCATAAGCAGGTTCTTCGATGGGTGAAACATCCAATTCCTGTTTTTCTTTTA
>JAYEKK010000161.1:0-2824 GCA_034660955.1 Candidatus Cloacimonadota bacterium
GAAATTAGCTGTTAGCAATTAGCCCTTCAGTATTAACTGAGGGGCTTTTTTTGCAGCACGTTCACTCTTGAACGTGTTTATTTTTCGAGTAGTAAGGAACGACGACTTGAAGCAAATTGAATCTCTATCTTATTATTGCTTACACTCGTAATTTTACTCTCGTTCCCAAAGTTCTCTTTGGGAACGAGATAAAGTCTTGGCAGATTACCGATCAGAGGGTTGATAATCAGGTGTTAAAAAAAATACTTGTCATTTAATCTCTAATTTTAGATTCTACCACAGTATTATATGTGTGGAGTGTAAATGAAAAAAAGGTGTCTTGTAACTACCGGTGGAGGTGATTGCCCCGGTTTGAATGCAGTTATCAGAGCAATTGTTAAACGGGCATCAAAAGAGCAAGATTGGGAAATCATCGGCAGTAGAGATGCATTTAACGGTGTTTTGCGTGATCCAATGGAGATCGTAGAATTAGATAATTCTACAGTTGCTGGAATTCATGTGCGCGGCGGCACCATCTTAGGTACAACAAACAAAGGTGGTCCATTTGCCTGGGCAATTAAAGATAGTGATGGCAATTGGAAAGAAGAAGATCACTCTGACGAAATGTTGAGAAAACTGGAATTCCTAAATGTACAAGCTGTGATCAATATTGGTGGTGATGGTTCACAAAGAATATCTCAGCAACTTTTTGAAATGGGCTGCAATATTATAGGAGTTCCCAAAACTATTGATAATGATCTTGGTGCAACAGATATAACTTTTGGCTTTCCCACAGCTGTAGAAATTGCTACAGATGCAGTGGATAAACTTGTTACAACTGCAGAGAGCCATAACCGTATAATTATTTTGGAAGTAATGGGAAGAGAAGCCGGTTGGATAGCTCTTCATGCCTCTGTTGCAGGTGGAGCCGAAGTTTGTTTGATCCCCGAAATACCATACGATATCAATAAAGTAATAGAACGTATCAATAAACGAATCCATCATTCTCGCGGATTTGTAAATATCGTAATTTCAGAAGGAGCTCGTTCTATCAATGGTGATAAGCAATATCTAGAGAACGATGAATTTGGTAATCACAATTTACGATTAGGAGGAGCCGGTAACCGCTTGATGCATGAATTAAAGAAGGGTGGTGTTACTACTGATATCAGGGTTACATTACTTGGACATTTGCAGCGAGGCGGCAAACCGATTGCTTATGACAGAATATTAGCAACTCAATTCGGCGTAAAAGCATTTGAAATGGTTTTAGATAAAGAATTCGGTAAAATGGCAGCACTCCGTGATGGAAAGTTGGTTTCTGTTCCTATCAGCGAAGCCATAGAGAAATACAACTATGTAGATCTTAATTCTGACCTGGTTCAAACAGCCAGAGATATTGATATAAGTTTTGGTGATTAATTTTGAGTTTAACTGTCATCCTGCTTGCCTGGTCGAAGTCCCGAAAGCTTTCGGGACAACTTAGTGTGACATAAAGGTAAAAAATTATCTGTAAGGAGATTCAATGGTAAAAGATAAAGTTGCAATATTAACGGCTGGCGGATTGGCTCCCTGCCTTTCTTCATCAATTGGAAGATTGATCGTTCAGTATACAAAATTGGTACCTGATGTTGAAATCATTGGATATCTGAATGGTTTTAAGGGGTTACTGGAAGGAAATTCGATCACGATTCCGGATAACGTTAGGCATTCAGCAGAATTGCTCTATAAATTTGGTGGCAGTGTTTTTGGAAACAGTCGTGTGAAGCTTACAAATATAGAAGACTGTGTGAAAAAAGGTTATGTAAAAAAAGGTGAGAATCCATTGCAGGTTGCTGCAGAACAACTCACTAAAGATGGTATCACAATTCTTCACACAATTGGTGGTGATGATACAAATACATCAGCGGCTGAGCTTGCCGGTTATATGGCTTTGAGTGGATATAAACTTATTGTTGTAGGAATACCCAAAACAGTTGATAATGATATAATCCCAATCACGCAAAGCCTGGGAGCATGGACGGCAGCAGAACAAGGAGCGATTTTCTTTGAGAATGTTGTAAATGAAAATACTACCAGTTCCCGTCAATTGATCGTACATGAAGTAATGGGTAGAGATTGCGGCTGGCTCACAGCAGCCACAGCTTATGAATATCGTAAGAAGCTTGAAAAAAGAGCTTTCCTGCCGGATATCAGACTGGGTAAAGAACGCTGGGATATTGATGCTGTCTTTATCCCTGAAATGACACTGGATCTTCCAAAAGAAATGGAAAGATTATCGAAATTGATGGATGAGAAAGATTGTGTTAATATATTCTTGAGTGAAGGAGCTGGTGTAGAAACTATTGTTGCAGAGATGGAATCAAATGGAGAAGAAGTGAGAAGAGATGCCTTTGGACATGTACGTTTAGATGAATTGAATCCGGGGCAATGGTTTGCCAAGAAATTTTCCAAATTGCTAAGAGCAGATAAAACACTGGTTCAAAAAAGTGGATATTTTGCACGCTCTTCGGCTCCAAATGATAGGGATCTGGAATTGATCATGTCTTTTGCTGATCTGGCTGTAAAAGCAGCGATAAATGGTCAGAGTGGTGTTATTGGTCAGGATGAAGATGCTAATGATAAACTAAGTATAATAGATTTTTCACGGATTCAAGGTGGAAAACCTTTTGATACATCGCAGAATTGGTTTCAAGATATGCTCAAAGACATTGGACAAATTAGGTAGCTCAAAGCTCCTGCTTTGAGAATGTGATATTATGAATGAGAAATTATAAATATTGGAAAAGTTTTCAATATTGAATCAATGGATTTGTGGTATATTGGGAAATAAAAACTATCACAG
>JAYEKK010000162.1:0-35617 GCA_034660955.1 Candidatus Cloacimonadota bacterium
TTTAAGATCTAACGGCGCTATCGGTTACAATATGCTTAAGAGTAAAGCATTCTCAGATACAAATAATATTTCGATAAAGTTTGATGGTGATATACTTCAAATGGTTGCAGATCAGACAAAAGCAATTACTAATGCCGGTTCAAATTCTGAGTTTGAATTTGTAGTTGGAACAAGAGAGAGTAAAATTTTTATTGAGCAGGGAAACTTTTCTTTATCCAAAGGATTTTTAAAAATAAAAGATCAACCGGAAGATATTGATAAGATTACCATTGGATTTGAAATCACAGATAATATCTTTGTGATCGAAAAATTTAAATTTCGTATGGGTGAAGGAAGGTGTTACTTTTCTAACGTAATAAATAATAATAATGATGATTTTATTCTGGGTACACTTAATCTGGGAAAAATACTAATCAAAACTAATAATGTTGGGATTCTTGTTAATATGCCAGGATACATTCCCAAGAATAATGTAGCTAAATTAGTTATTAAGGGAAGAGATAGCGAATATTTTGAAGTAAAAGGTCCGTTTGAAGATATCACAATGATCGGTGACTTGAATGTATCAAATGGTGGTGCAATATTCCCACCTAATACAGAAAATCTATTGAAACTTTTTAATACAGTTCGGGAAAAAAAGGAAGGTGAAAGTGTAATCTTGCCACTTAGTTTTGATCTTATGATTAACATCGGTGAGAATGTTAAATATGTAACATATCCGGTAGACATTAAACTAAATCCGGGTGGATATTTGAACTTAGTTTATGAAAATGAAGAATTCACGATCCCGGATGCATTGTTCATAGCGGATGAAGGCTCAGTGGATATTTTTGGTACAAAAATGAAATTGGACTATATGCAGATACAGCTTAGCAGATTTACAGAAGGTGCAAATATCTCCGGAACATTCTATAAAAAAACTGCTGATGGCTCAATGATTACATTGAATATTTATAACGAAGTTGCCGGTGATGATGAGGTTGGAACATTAAAATTTTCACTTAATAGTGATAATCCAAACGACAGGATAACAGATATATTATCTAAATTGAGATATAATAGATCTATGGAAGATATATCACCTGATCAGAAGAAAACACTGTTGCAGGATGAAGTTATTCAAATTGCCGGAATGGGATTAGAGAGTGCAGTAATGGATCCACTGTTGTCACCTGTAGAAAATTGGATCAGGAAAAGTTTAAGATTAGATTATTTTCACCTTCAAACAGACCTTGTTCAAAATCTTTTTGCCAGCTATTCCTCTGAAGATAAATCTGAATATGAAGTTTATGATGAACCCAATGAAATTGCAAAATTTTCATCTGAATTATTTTTGAATAATTTATCTATAAGCATGGGAAGATACCTAAGTCGTGATCTATTTCTTGATTATGAAACACGAGTAGAAAGGTCACAGGATGTTGCCTTAGCTTCAGAAATGGGCATCTTTCATGAATTTTCATTAAGGTATCAATTACCATTCAAGTTCAGGATTTTATATAAATATAAAATATTACCTTTTAAGGAAGAAAATCCGCACGAGATAATACTGGAAAGATCGTTTAGATTTTAAAAAATGTCTTCCAGGGCTAAAGCATGAGGTAATTTAAGCTCGAAACTACTTCCAATTCATAAACTTATTTAAATAAAGATTCAATTATAGGTATTATATCATGAACTTCAATAGGTTTTTCAAGATAGGCTACAGGGTTAATCTTTTGCGCTTGTTTATAAATCGCAACTTCATTATAACCGGTCATAAAAATAATTGAAATATCTTTAAGAGCAACGATTTGCCTGGCTGCTTCTATACCATCCATTTTTCCGGAAAGATGGATATCTATTAATATTATATCTGACTTCTCTTCTTTTGTAATCTCTATTGCTTCTTCTCCGCTAGCAACAAAATTACATATAGTGTAACCATTTAATTCCAATTCTATCTTTAGATATTGCGCTATCAACAATTCATCTTCGGCCAATAGAATTTTGATTTTCTTGCATTTTAATAACCCATAATCCATAATTTATATCTTACACCCTCACTTGATACAAGTTATCTTTTAATTTAATAAACCATTTTAATCCATCTTCTATTTTATAAATTACTTCGCCCTTCAATTGATGTTCAATGAGAGAAAATACTGTTTGAAGTCCCATTGTATTTACATTTTCCAGTATGACGTCTTTTGGAATTCCCATACCATTATCACTTAGATGAATATTTATGGTATTATCGTTATCTTTGTATAATCGAATTGTAATCTCATCTTTATCATTATTTGGGAAGGCATGCTTGAATATATTAGATATAAGTTCATTTAGAACCAAACCTAAGGGTATTGCAAAATCAATTAATACAGGTATATCTTCCATATCTAAGTTCAATGATACTTTTTCTGAGCGAATTCCAAAGCTTATCATAAGTAGTTTAATAAGATCAGTAATGTATTCTTTTAGATTAATATGAGAAAGATCTTTTGCCTGATATAGTTTTTGATGAACCAGAGACATCGCTTTTATCTTGTTTATTATTTCATCAAATGATTCGTGTACGATCTCGATACCTGTATCACCAGATAATGACTTGTTTTCTATACTCCTAGACTGCATCCGTAGCATCGAAGAAATAATCTGCATATTATTTTTGGTGCGATGATATAGTTCTCTTAACAGTGTATCCTTTTCATTTAGATTTCTCTTAATCCTCTCATCTGCCTGCTTTCTATTAATTGCTAAAGCAATTTCTTCTGAAACAAATGTGAGAATTTCCAGATCATCTTTCGAATAAAGATCGGGATTATCATAACTCTGAACTGCAATAACACCCATTACTTTGTTCCCAATTTTCAAGGGAACGCCCAGCCAACTCAATGATGGAGTCCCAATAATTTCAACTTCACCTTGTTTGGCTAACTCATCTAGAAACTGCCTGTTGGCAAATAAAGGCTTTCCTGTTTTGATAACATAATTAGTAAGTGTTTTTCCAGCTGGAAATGTTTCATAAACATCTTTTATATCAACATCATAGGGAAGAGAGATCATATCAGTTTTTTCATCATATAAAGCGATATAAAAATTTGTAGTATCTAATACATTTCCCAGATGTTTTCTTATCTTAATGAAGAGTTCGTGTAAGTTATCAACTGTAATCAGAGCATTTGAAATATTATACAAAGTGTTTTGTTTAATCTCAGCTTTTTTTCTATCACTGATATCTGAAGTAAGAATCACCACTTTTTCTACTTTGTCATTTTCATCCATGATGGCATAAAATCTCTGCATGATCCATTCAGCTTTATTATTTCCAGGCTTTAATTTCATTTCCGGAACGAAATAAGAACCACCATTTTTATATATATTCTTGATTTGTTGTTGATGCTTACCAAGGTAGCTGTCTTTTTCATCTATCTGCAGTTTTGTGCGTTTGATTTTATAAGATTCAATCTGTTCATCAGTAAATTCCCAGATATTCTTCCAAGCTTCATTATAGAGAATAAGCGTACCGTATTTATCTCGAACTGAAATACCAAACGGTGAATCTTTGATGACGGCGGAAGAGAGCTGCTCGCTTTCTATCAATGCTTTTTCAGTTTCTCTTTTTTGAACAGCTATAGCAGCTTGTTTGATAAATGATTCTATAAAATCAATATCTGCTAATTTAGGGCTGTTCTTCTTCATGAGAATTATTATTGTTCCCAGTAGATTATTTCCTTTAACTATCCCAGAAGTATATATATCACCCATATTGGTAAGTTTTTCAATTGATTTACAAATTGCTCTTGGAATGGTTCCCAAACTCAACCCATAAAGGTCTTTTGCATTACAATGGATTCTACCATCTCGAAGATAATCGAGTTCAGATCCTTTTATGTTCAAAACATGATCTAGAGGATTTTTACCCATTATATTCATTATTTGTTTAGAGTGTTTCTCAATACCGATTACAGCCCGAGTTATAAGGGTATTATCATTACTAATTGAATTAACCATTACATAAGCATTTTTCTCCAAATAATTATAAATCTTCTGAGCAATGTATTTATAAATATTTTCTTCAGTGGCAAGATCAACAAATTGCATTGCTGTCTGGGATAGTATTTCAATCTTTCTAGTATGATCTTTTTCTTGTTCTTCTGCCTTCTTGCGCTCTGTGATATCTAAAGCAAAAGTAATAATTGCATCCTTACCAAGATAAGAGATTCTTTTGGAACGTACGATTTTAGGAAATATTTCACCGTTTTTTCTTATTCCCCAGAAGTCATATTGCTGGGGTTTACCATTAAGGGCATCCTGAATGAAGCCGGTGATTTTATTCATATCATTTTTCCCTGGAGCAGATAAGAATTGAGGTGTTTTACCTATAAAAAATTTCTTGGGATAACCATACATATCCATTGCACCCTGGTTGACATCAAGAAATTTACCTTCGGTATCTTGAATATAAATTGCATCAGTTGCATTGTTAAAAATATCTCGATAGCTTTTTTCAGATTGCTTTTGAGCAATTGCTGTTGCAATCTGACCAGAAATAAATTCTAAAATCTCTAAATCTTTTTCTACGTAAAGCGATGCATCAGTATAGCTTTGAACTGCTATTACACCAAGAGTTTCTTTTCCTAATTTTAAAGGAACGCCAACCCAGATTTTTGCATGTGCACCTATTTTTCCCCTTTTTACTTCTCCGGTTTGAATTAGTATCTTCCTTTTCTCTTCTGTACCAAAAAGAGATTTTCCCGTTTTTGCAACATAAGCAGAAAGTGTTTTTCCAGCTGGAAAAGATTTAAAAATATCCTTTTCATCGATATGATAAGGAAGTGAAAAAGTATCGTCATCTTCATTATAAAGAGCAATATAGAAATTATCTGTATTCATGATTGAACTAAGATGACTTCTAATCGCTTTGAATAATTCGTGAATATCTTTTGTTGTATTCACAACATTGGCAATATTATAAATAACTGATTGGATTTTTTCTGTTTGCTTGCGATCTGTGATGTCTCGAAGAACACCGGCAAGTCCGGTGATGTTTCCTTCTTTATCGCGTTGGATTTTTCCAATATCTTCAAACCAGTGAACCTCTTTCTTTGCATCGAGAGTTCTGAATATACTAGGAAATTCTTTACCTGTTTCGAGGGTTTTCTGATACTCTTTTGCGATTTTTTCCCGGTCTTCCGGATGGACAATTTCAAGTAAATTTTTGGAGATTAATGTCTCAGCGGGTGTACCATATTGCTTTGTTTGAGGACTTATGTAGGTTATAATACCATCACGATCCAACGAATATATAATATCGGACATATTTTCGGTGAGTGTGCGGTATTTCTCTTCGCTTTCTCTGAGATTTTTTTTCGCCAGTTTTCCTTCGGTGATGTCTTCAATAACAGCTATTTCAAAAAGTGGTTTACCGTTATTATTACGAACAAGTTGTGCTCTGATACGAGCATAAATAATGCTTCCGTTTTTATGAATATATCTCTTTTCAAGATCGAAATATGATATTTTACCTTCTACCAATTTTTCATACAGTTCTTTATTCTTTATTCTATCATCGGGATGCGAGAATTGATTAAAATGTTTGTGCATCATCTCTTTTTTTGAATAACCCATGATATTGCAAAAAGCAAAATTCATATCTATGTAATTACCCTTCAAATCTGTAGCACTGAATCCACAGGGTGAATTATCAATCATCAATCGCAGTTTCTCTTCACTTTTGTGCACTTCTTCTTCTGCTTTTATACGCTTTGTAATATCGCTTTGTGTTCCCCATGCATTTATCAATTTACCGTTTTTAATAACTCCAATCATTGAGTTTGAGAAATATTTTTCTTTTCCATCTTTAGTTAGCTCTCTTGAAATACTTCCTGATGTTCTAAATTCATTTTTAATGAAAGTTCTCAAATATTCCTTGTTTTCATCAGTATTTGGCATAGCATCAGAAAGTTTCAATCCAAGAATATCTTCTTTTGAGACACCCATCATATTTGCATAAGTATCATTACATTCAATGCAACGACTATCAAAAAAATTAACGATCATCTGATCTTCCGGCATATTAATATCAATAGGTTTTTCAGGTTGGAAACACCAAATTCCCAGAGTTGTATTTTCAACAAAATTTCTGAGTTTTTCTTCATTTTTTTTTATTTTATTTTCCGTCTTTTTGTACTCGGTGATGTCTCTTCCAACTGCAATAAATTGTTTTCCGACTATATTAACGGTACTTTGCACATAACGCCACTCTCCGGCTTTGTTTTTAAAACGAAATTCAATTGAGTTATAATTTCTAATATCATCTCTGAATAAGATTTTTTTAATTTTTAGATTAACATATTTTGTTAACAAAGAAAACAGTGTTTTTTTATCTTCGGGATGGAGATAATCAAAAAATGATTTTCCAAGCAGGTCTTCTGGATCATATCCAAATATTTGTTTAATAGAAGGGCTGATATAGAGATATTTCGCCTTTAAATCGAAGGTGGTTATAGAAATAATATCGCTTGTATTTTCGGTAATTATCCGAAATTGCTCTTCTGATTTTTCCAATTCAACAATTCTTTGTTTCAACTTGTCTAATTCTAATAAATTACTTTTTTTCTTCATCATCTTCTACCTTTTAAATTATTTAATCGGATTCTTTCATTTTTTTTGTTTACTATAAAACAATAATCTAAACCGGAAAACACAAATATCAGAAATAAGATACTAACTTCCGACTGTTTCGATTTTATCGAATCTTTGAACTGTTGAATTGCCCAAATCCCGAATACTTTCGGGAGAAGATCAGCAAACTGAACACTTGTACGTCTTTGGCATATTCCGATATTTTTCTTTCTGTAAGCTCGAATCTCATTATTCAATAACCTTTCTCAAGTTGATCACAAATGCAGCACCGTCTGGTTCATTATCTCTAACAAAAATAGTTCCTCCATAATATTCAATGATCTGTTTCACAATATGTAAACCGATTCCGGTATTACCGGTTTTACCATAAGCAAAACCTTTATCAAATATCTTGTTTTGTATTTTTTTTGGAATTCCTTTTCCGTTATCGCTGATCTTTATTTCACATAGATATTTTCTGGAAGATATTTCGATATTTAGTTTAGTTGATTTGCCATGTATGATGGAATTACTTATCAAATTATCGAATACAGAATATATATCATTATTTGCATATACCGTTTCTGAACCGGAAATATTGATCTTCAATTGAGGATAATTCTTTTGTAAATTTTCAACAATATCATTAATTTTGTAACCTACCAGATCAGAATGAGAATCTATAAAATACTCCTGTTTACGCTGTCTTTCGATTGTACTCAGACCCTTACTAACTCTTTTTTCAATTTCAATCAGCATCTCTTTATTTGATGTATTATTAAAAATATTTAATGCACTTTTAATTACTACAAGATCGTTAGCTATATCATGACGAAGAATTGAATTTACAATTTGTAATCGCTTTCTGCCGATTTTTAATTTTTTTTCCACCTGTTTGAGTTCAGTGATATCGGTTGATATAATAAGAATACAATTTGGATCATCTTCCATTTCAAAAGGGATTTTTGTGGTTTGGAACCATCGCTCGATTCCTTGTTTAAAAATAAAAGGTTCTGCGTTTGTTGAGAATATCTTTTTGTTGTCGATAACATTCTGTTCGTTTTTTCTGAATTTATTATAATCTATTGTTTTAAACCATTTTTTTCCGATTTCGTAATCGTATTTTCCAATGAGGTCTTCAGGTGTCGTATTATACAGCTTTGCCATTTGCTTATTCACAACGAGATATTTTCCATTCCGATCTTTTACAAACATGGAATTAGGAGTTGTATCGATAATTTGTCGAAGCATTTTCTCTTTCTGCTTTATCTTGGTTTCCATTTGTTTGCGTTTCGTAATGTCTCTTCCAAAACTCACTGTTCCGATTACTTTTCCTTCCTTGATAATAGGTGCTGTATTAACAGATATAGTAATTATATTTGTTCTAGTTCTGTCGTAAATTCTTACTTCATAATGATTTTGATTTCCAGCTAATGTATCGAGAAAAACATTTTGAACCAATTCCAGATCTTCTTCCAAAATTATCGGGGCAAATGATTTTCCTATTTCTTGTTTTGCACTGCCCTCGGTCACCTCTTCTGATCTCTTATTAATATAAAGGAAATTTCCTTCTTTATCTAAAGTCCAGATCATATCATTAGAATTTTCAATCATTGTTCTATATTTTTCTTCTGATTGTTGGAGTTCTTTTGTTCTCTTTTTAACATTTCTTTCTAATTCATTCAACTTTAAACTTGCAATTCTATTCAATTCCCATTTTTTACTGAGAGTGTACGTAAGCTGCCGGACTTCAATATTATCAAATGGTTTTTTTAGAATTAGAAGTTTATCTGTATGCCCGAATTTTTTAAACAGATCATCCCAAGAATAATCTGAATAGGCAGTACAGATGACTATCTGTAAATCGGGATATATTTCCCAGATTTTAGAAATTGTTTCAATCCCATCCCATCCGGGAGGCATTCGGACATCGATAAATGCTACAGCGTAAGGTTCTCTTTCCCTGATGGATTCTTCCACCATTTTAAAACCTTCCTTTCCCTGAGAGGCATAATCTATCGAGTATGTTTCATCCTGTATATCTGGTGTTTTTCCTATAAGTGCTTCTTCCAACTTATCAAGATCGCTTTCTTTCTCTTTGGAAATTAGCAGTACTTTTTTAAAATCAAGATGAATTTGGGTGTTGTCGTCAATTATCAGAATTCTTTTTTTATCAGAATTATTAATATCATTCATTATCTCTCCTGTAATTTTCTGTAGGTACCTTCACCATAAACTCAGCACCTTTTTCTTCACCTTCGCTTTTTGCTGTCAGTTTACCTTTCATTTCACTCATTGCCAAAGCGCTTGTGTGAAGACCAAATCCTTTACCACCTTTTTTTGTTGAAAAACCATACGAAAAAATACTTTCTAAATTTATTTTTGCTATTCCGATTCCATTGTCAACTATTTCAATAACTTGATAACCCTTATCTTCTAATATGTTTATGATTATAATTCTATCTTTCTCTTTTGCCTCTAGTGATTCTTTGGCATTTTTAAGCAGATTCACAAATACCTGAATAAGTTTACCTTTTTCTATCAGAATGGGTTTTGTTTTGGAATAGTTCTTTTCGATCTTTATCTTATACTTTCTGAACATTTCTGAGTGCATTTTAAGAACATCATCCATCATCTTGGAAAGCTTAACCTTCTCTATTAATCCCGAAACTCCAGCATAACTCTGTTGCACTGCGATTATCTCCTCGATATGGTTTATTCCCTCATGAAGATTAGAAAGTTCTTCTAAGGAATTGTTTTGCTCATCTTTTAATGTTGTTCCCACTTTAATTAGATATTCAGGGAGCATCTTTCCTTTTTCATCGGATGTTATGAATTTTCCTATATCGTCTTTATGCTCTTCCATTATGGAAAGAACTTGTTGCAGGCTGTTTACTTTTGAAGATAATATCTTTTCTTTGAGAATTTGTGAAGACACTTTCACACTGTTGAGAACGTTTCCTACATTGTGCAGAATACCGGTAGCAATTTCTGCCATTCCGGCTCGATGAGCTGTATCTGTTAACATCTTTTGTGTTTCACGAAGTTCTTTCAAAGTACCGGAAAGCTGGTTTTTCTGTTTGGTTATCTGCTTGTTTTTCTGATTCAGTTCGGTGTTTGCATTTTCAATTAGGGTATTTTTTTGATTGAGGATAATATTTATTTTCTGCTTGGAACGGTAACGAGCGTAAATAACAGAAGCAAGAATGAGAACGAGAACCGAAATAACGATAAATGAATTGCGAAGGTTTTGTTGTTTGTTGATCTCTAATTTCTGGATGTCGTTATCTTTCTTTAATATTTCATTTTCTTTTTCTTTTTTCTCGGTTTCGTATTTGGTTTGCATTTCGGCTATTTTTTCACTGCTTTCCTCGGTGAAAATGCTGTCTTTTACTTCGGTGTAAAGTTTATAATACTCGAGAGCTTTTTGATAATCTTCTCTGGCTGTATATAGTTCTGAGAAGTTATTATAGCTGTTTTTTTGTAAGTGTTTTGATTCAATTTTATCAGCTATTTCTAATGCATTGTTAATATAAATAAATGCTTTTTTATAATTTTTAAGTTTAACATAAATCTGCCCGATATTTAGTGATGTGTTGGAAATACCCCAAATATCTCCTATTTCTTCTTTTAATTTTAATGCTTCAAGATAATATTCCAAAGACATACTGAAATTATTTAAATACCAATAATTTATTCCAAGATTGTTTAAACAAATTGCAATAAGTTTTTTGTTATCTGTTTTTTTGTATATTGTTAATGCAGAAAGATAATATTCTAGTGCTTCATCGTGATTGTTTAATTGCATAGAAGCAATGCCAAGATTGATAAAATTCTTTGCCATAAGATCTTTATCGGAAATATCTTCACTTATTTTTAAAGAATTCAGGAAAAATTCCTGCGCTTTATTATAATTTTCAATATTTAGATAAATAACTCCTAAATTATTATATGATTGTGAAATACCTAATTTGTTACCGATTTCTTCTCGTATTTTTAATGAATTAATAAAATACTCTATTGATTTATCATAATCGTCTAAATAAAAATATATTCTGCCAATCTTGTCTGAGGAAGCAGCAACATCTTCTTTGCCTTTAATTTTTTTTGTTAATTCAAAAGCTTGCAATGCATAATCTAGTGATTTTGTATTTGAGACTGCATCATATGCTTTTATCAATTCATTCAAAATTTCTATTCTTTCATTGCCGTTAACTACATCTAATTTGCTTTCTAAACTATCTATTGCAGTTTGAGAAAAAATATTTTGATAAAATGTGAGTAAAAAGAAAATAAAAAAACTTTTTATGAAAACTTTCATTTTGAATTTACCGGAATACTTACAATAAATTTTGCACCTTTCCCTTTGCCTTCACTTTCCGCTATTAATTTTCCTTTCATTTCAGTCATTGCCAGCACACTAGTGTGAAGTCCGAAACCTTTGCCATCTTTCTTTGTGGAAAAACCATATGAAAAAATTCTTCTTAAATTCTTTTCTACTATACCCATTCCGTTATCAACTATTTCAATAACTTGATAACCCTTATCTTCTAATATGTTTATGATTATAATTCTATCTTTCTCTTTTGCCTCTAGTGATTCTTTAGCATTTTTTAATAAATTCACAAAAACCTGAATAAGTTTACCTTTCTCTATCAGGATAGGTTCGGTTTTAGAATACTCTTTTGTGATCTTTATCTTATATTTGCGGAATATTTCTGAGTGCATTTTAAGAATATCATCCATCATCTTGGAAAGCTTAACCTTCTCTATTAGTCCCGAAACTCCGGCATAACTCTGCTGTACTGCTATTATCTCCTCGATGTGATTGATTCCCTTGTGAAGATTAGAAAGTTCTTCTAAGGAATTGTTTTGCTCATCTTTTAAAGCTGTTCCCACTTTCAGCAAATAGGGAGGAAGCATCTTTCCCTTCTCATCGGAAGAAATGTATTCTCCAAGGTTATCCGTATGTTCTTCTATTATGGATAAAACTTTTTGCAGGTTATTTACTTTTGATGATTTTATCTTTTCTTTGAGGATTTGCGAAGATACTTTCACGCTATTCAGAACATTTCCTACATTGTGCAGAATACCGGTGGCGATCTCTGCCATTCCCGCACGATGAGCTGTATCGGTTAACATTTTTTGGGTTTCACGAAGCTCATTTAAAGTTTCGGAAAGCTGGTTTTTTTGTTTGTTGATCTGTCTATTTTTTTGGTTTAGTTCTGTATTTGTGTTTTCTATTACATTGTTTTTTTGATTGAGAATGACATTTGTTTTCTGTTTGGAACGATAACGAGCATATATAATAAAGACAACGAAAAGAATAAGGATAGAAATAACGATAAACGAATTACGGAGGTTTTGTTGTTTGTTGATTTCAAGTTTCTGGATTTTGTTATCTTTCTTTAATATTACGTTTTCTTTTTCTTTTTTCTCTGTTTCATACTTAGTCTGCATCTCTGCAATTTTTCCACTGCTTTCTTCGGTGAAGATACTGTCTTTTATCTCTGTGTAGAGCTTGAAATATTCGAGAGATTTTTTGTAATCATTTTTTATTGAATACAAATTGGAAAGAGAGTGGTAGCTGTTTTTTTTTAAAGATTTAGCTTCGACTTCTTCTGCCAATTTCAAACTTCTCAGAAAATAAGAAAGAGCTTCATCATAATTTTCCAATAGAAAATATAATTCTCCAATGTTATTGGATGTATTGGCAATGCTGAATTTTTCTTCCATTTCTTCAGAAATTTTTAATGATGTGAAAGAATATTGTAATGCTTTATCATAATTTCCCGAAATTTGGAAAACAAAGGCAATATTGTTTGAAGCAGCAGCTATACCGAATTTTTTATCCAGTTCTTCATAAATTCTTAATGATTTAATAAAATGTTTTAAACTTTTTTCATAGTCCGTTAGCACATAATAAATATTCCCGATATTGTTATTAGTAATAGCAATACCATCTTTATCATCAATTTCTTCATAAATTTGTAATGAATGACCATAATATTCCAGTGCAATAGAATGCTTACCTATTTCCCAATTTATATTACCAATATTATTTAATGATGCTGCAATATCTTTCTTATCTCCAATATTTTCTCTTATCTTCATCGATCTTAGATAATATGCAAGAGATTCATCGTATTTGCTTAGATTGTTATAGACCAAGCCGATATTATTTAACGTCTGAGCAATGTCCTTTTTGTTTTCAATATCTTCAAATATTTGCAATGCTTCAAAGAAAATTTCTATTGATCTATTGTATTCACTAGAAAGGTAATATGCTGTTGCAATATTATTTAGAGCTTTTGCCTTTCCTTCTTTATAATCAATTTTTTTTGATAATTCCAAGGCTTGTTTACCATAATCCATCGTTTTTTCTGGTAAATTGCTTTTATATGCTTGTGCTAATTCGTTCAGAACTTCCACTTTTTTCTTATTATCAACGATTTTTAGTTGTGTTTCCAGACTATCGATTTTTGTTTGAGCAAATAAGTTTAAAGGTAACATTAATAAGAGGAAAACAAAAAAACTTTTTATTAGTACTTTCATTTTGAACTTACCGGAATACTCACAATATAATTTTCACCTTTATCTACATCATCACTTTCTAAGATTAATTTACCCTTCATTTCAATCCTATGCTTATTACTTTTCTTCGTATAAGGCTTTACATTCGGTATTTACAGGATGCTTTGACAATAAACAACTGAATATTAAACATATATAATATTAATATATTTAATGAAACCAAAATTATTAAGTTAAATTATCTATGTCAAAGAAAAAGTAATTCGATAATATTATTAAAATTTATGTGTTGATAATTTTTTGAGATGTGAAACTAGAACAGGATTCTATTAGATACCTGGATGGTGTACCTTGTTGTTCATTTCCCAGGGTTTTGAGAGAAAATGATGAAGTATCAATCTGGTTTTTCCTTCAATTTCAATCGGGATATTCTCAATGTATTTATCCAAAACAGTGAAAACATTAAACTTTATGCTTTCTCTTTTTGCAACTTCATCAATTATTTTAATTCCATCTTCAATAATATCGGCAGTAGTATGTTCCATTAAGTTCGTATTGCAAATAAATTCTGTAATTTCTAATTTAGACGCAAATTTCAACATCTTCAACATTTCAGTAATCCCGTCTGCATCAGCAGTAAATGGGCGTTTTGTGTTGATTACCAAACGCATTTTGTATCCACGCTTCTTAATATTATCCACATATCTGGCAAGAGTTCTGCATCCGGCTGGATCTCCACCAACATCAAGAATGACAGTTTCATCATAATTTTGTACAGCTCCCATAATTCTGGGTGAGAGCATGGGAAGATCGGCATGTTGGAATTCGCCTTCAGGAGCAATTACTGTAATGCCTTCTTCTGCAAATTTGTCTTTTACATCTCTGCTACGGAAATATGGGTTTACAACATCAAGGTCTACCAAGGTAACTTTTTCTCCTTTCAGAGACAACCCTCGTGCTAAATTTATTGAATATTCGCTTTTACCACTGCCGTAAGCACCAATTATAACTATAAGTTCTTTATTCATATTTCCTCAATTCTAATTACCAATTAAAACAAAATTCTAATATCACTATTAATTGTCAAAAAAATCTTTTTGACAAGATGAACCCGATAATAGAAAGGTAATAAAAAAATCGGAGTTAGATTTGAAGAAAATTATTTTGTTTGCATTCATCTTGTTGATGTTGGGTTCTCTTTTTGCAGAAGATTATCTCGACATCAATTTTTTTATAGAACCACGGTTTGAGCATGACCAAATAAATATGGTAAATTTTCTGGTTAAAAACATTAGGAATGATTCGATACGGCAAGTGAATGCTTTTGCTGGTCGGCTATTGGAATATCCGCAATCAGACAGCTTAACAGCAATGTTTATTAATGCGTTAGAACCCGAAATAATTTCTCCAGTAGATTATTTTTTCTATGATAAAAGTATTAACCACAACCTGCTTATTTCCAATATTGAGAGTGATTCAATTCCAATTATTAAGAATAAAATAATTCAATGTGATTCATTTAAGGTTGGGATATTTTCTCTTTATACACCGGATTTTGTAGTTAAGAATAAAATTGCCGATCATGTAAGATTGGATACTAAAGTTTTTGAAATTGCCAAGAAACAAGCAAAATTCTTAGAAAAAAAAACTGATTATGTTATCATGCTTTCAAATTTAACTAAATATATTGATAATGACATAGTTAAGGATATTGAAGTCGATGCAGTTGTAAGTTTTGATTATCAAAAGAAAAGGAATGAACTGCTTTCTAACAGGAACACGAATTTCTATAGTATTCTTACCAAAAATGGTAATTATGGGAAATTACGTTTAACATATCATAATGGAAAAGTTCGAGGGAAATGGAAAGAGATTGAGTTTGGAAAACCATAACTCACCCTCTGTCCCTCTCTTCAAGAGAGGGAAGCCGGAGAAAATGTGAAAGAGAGAATATTCTTCTTGCACCTCTTAATTTCCCCTTCTTTTTTAAGAGAAGGGGTTAGGGGATGAGTCAGGTAAGAACAACTGCAATTCAAACAGCACGAGATTTGAGACAAAAGACAACAAAAGCAGAAAGTACTTTTTGGGAAGTCATCAGAAACAGAAAAATAGATAATTATAAATTCAATCGTCAATTTCCAATTTATTTTGAATACGAAGAACAAGAAAGATTTTTCATAGCAGATTTTTATTGTCACAAAAGAAGATTAATTATTGAAATAGATGGTGGGATTCACGAACAACAAAAAGATTATGATATGCTAAGAACAGAAATAATAAATAAATTAGGATTTAAAGTTATTAGATTTAGTAATGAGTTTGTAATGAATAATTTGAGTACAGTTATTGCAGAGTTGAAAAGAAATTTATGAAAATTAACTCACCCTCTGTCCCTCTCTTGCAAGAGAGGGAAGCCGGAGAAAATGTGAAAGAGAAAAAAATCTTGAACTTCTCGATTTCCCCTTCTTTTTTAAGAGAAGGGGTTAGGGGATGAGTCAAGATAGAGAAGGTAAAAAAAATCGTTTCTCTACGAAAAGCCGATTAATTGTTAGGGGATGAATATGCAAAAAGCTATTGAAGAATTCATAAATACATTGATATCAAGGGGTCTGTCTGAGTATACAATAACTGCTTATAAAAAAGATCTTTTACAGCTTCAAGATTTCTTAACGAAGTATTTTGAAGATGGAGATGTAAAAGTTGATCAGATCACACGATTGTTTCTGCGTGATTTTCTGCGCTATTTAAGTATTAATGACAGGAATAACCGTACACTTGCACGTAAAGCAACAACTATGAAGAATTTCTTCCAATTCTGTGAAAAGAATGAATATCTAGTTAAAAATCCAGCTTCGAATCTCCACATTCCAAAATTTGAGAAAAACCTGCCAAAATGTTTCTCTGAAAAAGAGATGGAAGAATTATTGAATATCCCCGATCTCTCCAGTAAATTCGGAATCCGTAACCGAGCAATTTTGGAATTGATATATTCCAGCGGTTTAAGAATTAGTGAGATCTCAGGATGTAAAATAGGGCAAATCAATTTGCAGGAGAAACTGATCAGAGTAATCGGGAAAGGAAATAAAGAGCGGATCGTGCCGATTAGCAGTAAAGCGAAAATTGCTATCAGAAATTATGAAAAAACACGCGAGCAGTTTGAATCACGATTCAGTGATGATAGTTTCTTCTTATCAAAAAGCGGAAGACCGCTTTCTCCAAATGAGATTAGGGAAATATTATCACGTTACCTGAATTTAGTTGCAAAGACTAAAGGTTATTCACCACATACAATCCGTCATTCATTTGCAACTCATTTATTGGCTCGTGGAGCTGATTTAAGAGCTGTTCAGGAAATGTTGGGTCACACAAATTTATCTACTACAGAGATCTATACGCATCTTACTTTAAAAGATTTGAAAAAAGTGTATGAACAGGCGCATCCCAGAAGTGATAAGAAAGATTAAAAAAAGCCTTCAAGACCAATAATATCCTGAAGGCTTAATTTGACACTTAAACAACTAAACTATTCAACTACTTAACTATCTCAACTGATTCGATAATAATTTCTTCTACCGGCCAATCTTGCATTCCTGTTTTAGGATTAACTTGAGTAGGAACAACTTTAATTGCATCAACGATATCCATTCCTTTTGTTACTTTTCCAAATACACAATAACCCCAGCCGCGTTTTTTGTCAGTGTGATCAAGGAAATTATTGTCCTTCACATTGATAAAGAACTGGGAAGTTGCAGAATGCGGATTATTGGTTCTTGCCATGGCAATTGTTCCAACCTCATTTGATAACCCATTATCAGCTTCGTTTTGGATTTGCTCATAAGTATCCTTTTTTTGAGTTCCTTCAATTGTGAATCCACCACCCTGGATCATGAAATTATTAATTACTCTATGAAATACGGTTCCATTAAAGAATCCATCATTTGCATATTTCACAAAATTCTCAACGGTGATGGGAGCTTTATCTGCATAAAGTTCCAATTCTATTGTTCCTTTGTTTGTGATTATTTTTACATTCACATTGTTACTTACTTTTAATTTGTTCATAGCACACGCTCCAATTAGTATTATTGTTATCAATAAGAACAACTTTTTTACCATTTTTCATTTTCTCCTTTCTTTGTTTTTGTTACGAATTATAGGTAATTGTGTAATTCAATTTTCCCATTTGTCATTGTTAAATAGGAACTATTATTTATCCAATCACCCGCATTTGCATAAATCCCATTTTCATACTTTTCTATTTTTGGAATATGCGAGTGACCCAAGATAACCAGGTCTGTTTCATTTAGTTTTTCTTTGGCAAATTGGATAAGTCCCTGTTCGCGTTTGTTTAAGATTTCATTTGTTGGCTGTTGTTTTCTACTTGATCTGCTCATGTTTTTGCCAATATTTAAGGCAAAGTCAGGATGCAGAGTTCCAAATATCCACATGATGAATTTATTTCTTATCATTCTGCGGAATATCTGATAACGCAAATCGTTTGAAGTATATTTATCACCGTGAGAAACAAAGGTTTTCACTCCATCAATCGTTTCGCAGAAATCATCTTTATATACTTCAATTCCAAGTGTTCCGGTAAGGAAATCTTTGAACCAGAAATCATGATTACCGGCAATGAATACGATTCTTACACCATTTTCTCTGAGTTGATTGAGCTTAAAAAGTAAAGGGAAATAACCTTTAATTATAAATTTTTTCCAAACATACCAGAGATCAAAAATATCTCCATTTAAAATCAAAAGATCAGCATCATCTTTAATGCTGTCCAAAAAATCAATTACTTTTTCTCTTCGTTTAGTGTCTTCTGCATTTTCAACAAATTTCAAATGAAAATCGGATGCGATGTATACATTCATATTTTATTCCCTTATTTGCTAATTTGTCATAATATAATAAAACAGATTTGCCCCAAATTGGAAGGCCTGTTCTTTTATGTGTTCAGGATCATCATGAACGTTGCTCCAACCATCAGAAATGTTGGATTCATAAGTATAGAGCAACATTAACCTTCCATTCTCATTAAATATGCCAAATGCTTGCGGTCTTTTGTCATCATGCTTATGGATCTTTGGCAGCCCTTTTGAAAAATCGAAATAGCAATGAAAAATTTCGTGACTGGCTGGTAACTCGACCAGATCTTTTTCTGGGAAAATTTTTTTAATTTCATGTTGAAAAGTTTTATTTAAACCATAATCGTCGTCAACATAAAGAAATCCACCACGTTCCAAATATGTTCTAATATTTTTAGCTTCTTTGTTATCAAAATTAACTGTACCGTGCCCTGTCATATAAATAAATGGATGTTCAAAAAGCTTTGGGTCATCAGGACTGACAATAGCCTGAATTTTAGAGAATTTCGTATTTAATGTATTATTTAGATATTCAGCTAAATTTGGTATCGTATCCTGATCGTTATACCAGTCACCACCACCTTTATAATGCAATCGTGCAATCTGATGCTCTCCTTCAGTAGCATTCAGAATACTGAAAACTAATACGATAATTATTATTAATTCTTTCCTCATAATTTATACTCAAAAGTGATAAATTTTACTATATGAAATCGTGCAAGCAAAAAAAATCTGGACACAATGATTTGTGACTTTCAGATGTCATTAATGTTAAATGATCAATAATAAATTCAGTGGATTAAACTTTTTAATAGATAATCTACTTTATGGAGATAAAATGGAGCTTTATAAAGAACTTTGCAGTTGTGAAAAATTCTTTCTTATTGCCGGTCCCTGTGTGGTTGAAGATGAGAAATTGATGATGCAGATTGCCGCTGAATTGGTTGAGATAACTCAGAAATGGGGGATACCATTTATTTTTAAATCATCTTTTAAAAAGGCAAATAGAACATCAATAGATTCTCCAACAGGACCCGGAGTAAAAAAGGGTCTTGAAATATTATCGAAGATCAAAAAGGAATTCAATATTCCAATATTAACAGATATCCATGAAATAAGCGAAGTTGAAGAAGCTGCAGAAGTAGTTGATATTCTGCAAATTCCTGCGTTTTTATCCAGGCAATCTGATCTGATATTGGCAGCAGCAAAAACAGGTAGGATTGTGAATATCAAAAAAGGACAATTCATGGCTCCGGAAGATATTGAAAATGCGGCAAATAAAGTATTGGCGGCAGAAAATATAAATATTTTACTCACCGAACGAGGGACGAGTTTTGGTTATCACAATTTAGTGGTGGATTTCCGCAGTTTCGCAATTATGAAGCAGCTCGGTTATCCGATAATTTACGATGTAACGCACAGTTTGCAAAAACCTTCCATAAATAAAACTTCAGGTGGAACTCCACAATATATAGAAATGATGGCAAAAGCTGCATTAGCAACAGGAAAAGTTGATGGACTATTTATAGAGACTCATCCAAATCCGGCAGAAGCTCTGAGTGATGCGAGTTCTATGCTACCACTAATTGAGCTTCCAAAACTACTGGATGCCTGTTTGAAAATTAAAGGATAATGAGGATTATATGGATTATAGTAAAATCAAATTAATGATTTTGGATAACGATGGTGTTCTAAGCGATGGGAAAATAATTTATGATAATAATAAATTAGAATCTAAAAATTATAATGCAAAAGACGGATTAGGAATCAAATTATTACAATTTAGTGAAATTAAGCTTGCGATCATAACAGGTCGAAGATCACATATTGTTGAACAAAGATGTGATGATCTTCAAATAAAAATACTTTTTCAAGGTGTTAGAAATAAACTGAAAAAAACCACTGAACTTCTAAAAGAACTGAAACTCGAATGGGAAAATGTTGCTTACATGGGGGATGACTGGAATGATTTCCCAGTTATGGAGAAATGTAATATTTCAGCAACCCCGGCAGATGCATTCGATGATATAAAAAGCAAAGTGGACATTATTACCAAACGTAATGGAGGAGAAGGTGCAGTTCGAGAATTTATTGAACTCATTTTGAAAGAGCAGGGAAAATATGAAGAAAGTTTGCAGAAACTTCTGGATCATCTTAATTCTCAATAGTCTTCTATTTTTATCTTCCTGTACTGGAAATGATGAAGCATCCAATATGCCGATAAGTGGTAAAATACCTGATGAACAGGCAGATTCAGTAAAAATCATTTCCACAACTAAAGATGTGATCGATTATGAATTAACTGCGGTCCATTTTTATAAATATTATAGTACAAAACAAACTTTTGCTGATACAGTATTCGTTACATTCTTCAATGAAGACGGTTCTGTTAAATCAACTTTAAAATGCAATAAAGCTGAAGTAGATGATGCGAAAAATACATTAACCGGAATTGGTGATGTCGTAGTCGTTAGTGAAAATGGAACAATGAAAGCACCATTTATAGTATTAGATAGGAATACAAATGTATTATATGCAAGAAATGGTGTAATTTTAATAAGAGATGATAATATCCTAAAAGGTGAAGAAATGGAATCTAACCTGAATCTTGATAGGGTAGAGATCACAAAAGTATCAGCAGAAGGTAAACTGAATGAAGATGAAGTTAACTGGTAGATCATTTGCGCTATTGCTTTTTACAGTAGTTCTCACAATGATATTTGAACTTCATGCTGAAGAAGAATTACGTCCCTACAAATTAATAAATGCTGATAAGCTTATTATTAATAAAATAGAAAGTGAGTATATCACAAATCTTTTTGGGAACGTTCACTTTTTCTATGGTGATACCGAGTTTTTCAGTGATAAGGCAGAGATATTTGAATTGCAGAAGATTGTGTGCATGCATGGGAATGTGAAGGTATATGAAGATACTTTGAGTTTGCATGCAGATAATGTTGATTACTTTCGCAAAAAAGAACGTCTATTTCTGTATGGAGATGTGTTAGCAAAAGAGACTCACAAAGATTCAACCATAAGAACATTTAAGGCGAAAGAAGTAGAATACTTCAGGAACACAAGAGAACTTTTTGCTAAAGAAAACGTGATAACTTATGATGAGCGGGAAAACATGCATGGAACCTGCGGAGAATTAAAATACTTTATGAATGATGGTTATGGTTACTTGATGAAAGAACCTGTTCTGTCAATTGCTAAAAAAGATACACTTTCCATTTCGGCTGAGAAGATCGAATATTTTAAGGATTATAAAAAAGTTGCTGCAACATTTAATGTGAAAACTTTTTCAAAAGAATTTATTATGAGTAGCGACTTCCTTTTATATTTTGCTGATGAAGAAAAGGCAGTATATCTAGGAGAGCCAAAATTTGCTTCGGATCTGGCAGATGCTAAAGCAATTGAATTCCGGATATTCTTTGAAGAACAGAAAATCAAAAAGGCTATACTACTAGATTCTTGTTATGTACAGTTTTCCGAAGCGAAAGATCAATCTAAAAAGAGTTGGGCAATTGGTGATCTGATGGAATTCAATTTTGAAGGAGGAAACATTTCTTTTTGCGAAGCAACAGGCAATGTCAATTCCTACTTCCAACAGGAAACAATAGAAAGCAGAAACTTCTCAGCTAATAATGCACAAGGTGAACATCTCATCATAGAAATGGACGGTCAGAATAAAATTAAAAGAATTTCAATGAAAAATAAGGTTCATGGAATCTATAAATTTAAACATAAAAATTGGTAGCAAAACCTTAACTAAATATAAAAAAACATTTTAGATTCATCGTTAAAGCATAAACTATTCCAAATATTAATTTTAATTAGAACATTCGCTTGACAAATAAAATGGGATTAATTAAATCCATTTAGTATGAAGAGTTTAAAAACAGATAATTTAGTTAAAATTTATGGAAAAAGAAAAGTTGTAAATAATGTCAGCATCAATTTGCAACAAGGTGAAATCGTTGGAATTCTAGGACCAAATGGAGCCGGAAAATCTACAACTTTCTATATGATACTTGGCTTAATAAAAGCTAATAGTGGTAATGTTTTTTTTAGTGATAAGCAGATAACTAGTCTCCCTATGTATAAACGTGCCCAATTAGGCATAGGATATCTTGCTCAGGAACCTTCCATATTTCACAAACTTACAGTTGAACAGAATATCATGGCAATTCTGGAAACACTTAATATCTCCAAAAAAGATCGAAAACTGAGATTAGAAGAACATCTTGAAGATTTGGGACTTACGATATTAGCTAAACAGAAAGCATATACATTATCAGGTGGAGAACGCAGAAAACTTGAGATCACACGTTCACTTGTAACATCTCCCTCCTTTATGCTTATGGATGAACCTTTTGCAGGAGTAGACCCTCTTGCCGTAGCCGATATTCAGGATATTATAAAAAAGTTAAAAGAGAAAAATATTGGTATATTAATTACTGATCACAATGTTCTTGAAACTTTGAAAATTACTGAAAGAGCTTATATTATTTTTAATGGAGAGATATTATTCAGTGGAACATCCAGAGAATTGGTGAAAGATGATAAAGCACGAGAAGTGTATCTTGGAGACAGATTCACTAACCCTTTTGGGAATGAATAAAAAAAAGAGTAAGCAATAATGAAATTTAAGCAAACATTAGTTCAAAAGCAAACACAAAACTTGTTATTAAAACCAAAAATGCTTCAATCATTAGAGATGCTTGCGATGCCATTGATGCAGCTTGAAACCCATTTGAAACAAGAAATGATCAATAATCCAATGCTTGAACTTCTAGAATACCGAGATGAAGAAGATATTTCGCCGGAAAAAGATGACAAAGTAAAAGATAAGATTGAAGAAGATATAAAAAATGAGACTGAAGATGAAGAGTTGAAAAAAACTCTGGAAGAAACAAAAGAACTAAGCGAAATCTTAGATTCATACTCAGAATACTTCCAAGGAAGTTCTGGCAGTGCACCTTCTACAGAAGGCATTAATTTCGATCAAATGGTTAGAGAACAAGAAGATAAAAAAGATGCTTTTGTGTTTCAGATCGAAAGGCTAAATCTTGATAATGGTGAATTTGATTTTGCTTATGAATTGTTTGATAGCATAGATGCTCATGGTTTCTTACCAAAGGATTTTGATATAGAAGAAGTTGCAAAAGAATTTGGGATTGAACCGGAAAGAGCAGAAGAAATCCATTCAATGCTTCTTCATTTAGAACCATGTGGAATAACTGCCAGAAATATCCAGGAATGTCTATTAGCGCAACTTGATCCTGAATTTCATAATGAGAATATAATTATATTGATCTCTAATCACTTTACTGATCTCATTCATAAGCGGTATAAAAATATTGCTTCGAATTTTGGAACAAGTATTACAACCATTTTAAATTGGAAAAGGCAGATCGCAAAACTGGATCCAAAACCTGGTTTGCGTCTTCTTACAAATCATTCCAAATATATTGTCCCGGATGTTATTATTAAGCGTATCGGAAACGAATATGAAATTATAATAAATGATTACTCATTCCCTAAGATACGTTTGAGTAGAAGATACAACAAGATCTTGCAGCGAGTAAAAAAAGATAAAGAAGCTCTGAATTATGTAAGAAGCAAGATTAACTCAGCGAAATTTTTGATCAAATCAGTTTATTTGCGCAGTAGGACATTAGAACGTGTTACAAAATCCATTTTACATCATCAGCCGGATTTTTTTTACGGAGATAAAAGAGTATTGAAACCACTTACTTATTCTGATATTGCACAGGAACTTCAGGTTAATGAATCTACAATCTCACGTGTTGTTCGCATAAAATATGCTGATACACCTTTTGGAATTATGTGCCTGAAAGATTTCTTTACCAGTAAAGCTGGTAAGGACAATAATTACAATTCGGTTTCAAGACATAATGTTGAACAAAAAATTACAAAAATGATAGATTCTGAAGATGAGACTCATCCTTTAAGTGATCAGGATATTGCAGAAAAGCTTGCGGAAATGAATATTTTTGTATCACGCCGAGTTGTGGCAAAATATAGAAAAGCCAAGGGAATTCTTAATAGCAGATTAAGGAGAAAAGAGTGAGTAGATTCAAAGTTGTAATTATTGGTGGAGGACCGGGTGGATATGTAACTGCTATACGGCTTCAGCAGTATGGAATCAATGTTGCTGTCTTTGAAAAAGAGAGACTTGGAGGAGTTTGTCTTAATCATGGATGTATTCCCACGAAATCTCTGGTTAAAGTTGCCGATCTTTATTCAGAGATCAAAGAAACAGAGAATTTTGGAATATCAATTGAAAGATCCAGCATTGATTATAAAAAAGTATGGCAAAGAAAAAATGAAGTTGTAGAAAAACTGGTTTCCGGTATTGAATTCATGTTCAAAAAAAGGAAGATTCAAATTATCAAAGAAACAGTTACAAAAATTGAGAAAACAGATTCTGAATATAAAATTATTACGGACAGCGAAGTATTCTTTGCTGAATATGTAATTATTGCAACAGGCTCTATACCAAAAGAATTGTCTTTCATTAAATGTGACGGCAAGAATATCCTATCTTCCAGAGATATACTCAAAATGGAAGAACTTCCCAAAAAATTGGTAGTTATTGGTGGTGGTGTAATCGGCTGTGAATTTGCTTCGATATACAATCAAATGGGTGTGGAAGTAGAAATTGTAGAATTCTTGCCAAACCTGATAGATATGGGAGATATTGAAATATCTAAAAGGTTGGGAATGGCTTTAAAACGAAGTGGAATTAAACTACATCTTAAAACTGCAGTAAAAAATTATAAAGAAACTCCAAATAACATCTTTCTTGAATTATCAAACGGAAGGGAAATTGAAGCCGATAAAGTTTTGTTAAGCGTTGGCAGAGTTCCTGTTATGGATATCAAATTTGTAAATAGTGATATTTCTATGGATAATGGATTTGTAAGAATTGATAAGATGATGAAAACAAATTTGGAGAATGTTTTTGCAATTGGTGACGTTACAGGTAAACTTATGTTAGCTCACACAGCTAGCAAGCAAGGTTTAATTGTGGCGGATATAATTCAAAATGAAATAAATAATACAAATATTGAGATTGTTAATCTTGATTATAAAAAAATCCCAGCCTGCACATTCACAAATCCGGAAATAGCTTCTGTTGGCTATACACAAAAGGAAGCTGGAGAAAGATTTCAAGATGTAATTGTAGGAAAATTCCCATTCACTGCAAATGGAAAAGCTCTCGGATTGGGAGCAACTTTTGGTTTTGTAAAAATTGTTGCTCATAAAAATTCTAAAAAGATAATCGGCGTTCATATTATTGGTCCACAAGCTACAGAATTAATTGCTCAAGCTGGAATATTAGTAGGTTTAGATGCGACCATAGATGATGTGAAGAAAGTTATTTTTGCACATCCAACATTATCGGAAGCTGTGATGGAAGCTGCTGAAGATCTGGAAAAACTTGCAATACATAAAATATAGGTTATTTTAGGAAGATATGGAAGTATTGAGAAAGCCAAAATGGCTTAAGTCTGAGAAACTTGGTGCCAGAAAAGCACGAGAAATAATAAAAATCTTGAGAAACTATAATCTTCATACTGTATGTGAAAGTGCAAAATGTCCAAATCAAGGTGAATGCTTTGAAAATGGAACTGCAACTTTTATGATCTTAGGAGAAACCTGTACCCGAAATTGTACTTTTTGTGCAATCAATAAAACGAAGAGAAATCTTAAACCTGCTGATATCAATGAACCAAAAGCAATTGCAAAATTATCAAATGAATTGGAATTAAAATATGTTGTTGTTACCACAGTAACACGTGACGATCTTCTTGATGGTGGAGCATCTCAATTTATTGAAGTAATAAAACAGATAAGAGAAATTTGTGATCCTGAAATTGCAATTGAATTGTTGATTTCTGATCTAAAGGGTGATCTGGATTTGGTTAAAAAAATAGTTAATGCCGGTCCGGATGTATTGAACCATAATGTCGAGACCGTTCCACGTCTTTACAGGGCAGTCCGTCCAATGGCGGATTTTGAACGGTCGTTGAAAGTTCTCCTAACAGCCAAAAATACCGATAGCTCGATTCTTACCAAAAGTGGTTTCATGGTTGGACTTGGAGAAACAAAAATTGAAGTGCTTGAACTTATGAAAAAGTTGCGTGAAGTGGATGTTGATATCATTACAATTGGGCAATATATGGCTCCCTCTAAAGAACATTATCCTGTTACAGAATACATACATCCAGATACATTTGCATTCTACAAAAAAAAGGGTGAAAGAATGGGTTTTAAACTTGTTGAATCCTCTCCTCTTGTACGCAGCTCATATCATGCAGAGCGAGCAAAGAAGATCTTAAACAAAAGGCTGTAGGATTTTTTCCATTCCTGCAGTATTAAAAGGAGATAATTATGCAAATTACAATTACTGCACGTCACTTTGACTTAACAAATGCCATCAGAGATCATATTGATGGATCCTGTGTGAAATTGGAAAGGTATTTTGATCATATAATGACAGCTAACTTTATTCTTTCGTTAGAAAAGAATGGAAACAAAGTTGAATTAATAGTCCATGCACCCAAGCATAACTTAAAATGTGAAGCTGTTGAGAAAAATATGTATTTGGCAATTGATAATGCTGTTGATAAAATGGAGCAGCAAATTAAGAAGATGAAAGATAAATGGGCTCATCATAATAAGAAAAGTCTCAAGGAAAATCTTCATTTTGTTTATGCAGATCTTATCGAAAGAAATGAAGGCAAAAAAGTAGTGAAAATAAAAAGGATATTAGCTGAGAATTTAACAGTTGATGATGCACTGGAAAAATTCGATAATATAGATAGTATGTATTTGGTATTTAAGAATTTGGAAACTGATAAGATTAATGTGTTAGTGAAAAAAGATAAAGAACATTATAAATTAATAGAAGCATAAAATAATAGATAGAACCCGTTCCACTTGACGGGAACGGGTTCACTATTAAAAGTAGGTAATATGAAAAAATTGAGCATAAAAGAGTTATATGAACTAAAGAAAAAAGATCTTTCACTTTCATTGATCACTCATCCAAATACAATGCAGGGTTATATTACTACTTCATTTCTGAATAGACCAGGACTTGCATTAACAGGCTATTTTGACCGATTTGAATATAGCAGAATACAGATATTTGGTGAAACTGAGATCAGCTATCTACAATCTCTAAAAGAAGAAGTTCTTTATAATAACATCAAAGAAACACTTGTTTATGATATTCCAGCTATTATTATAACTAAAGGGCTTTCTGTTCCAAAACAAATAGAATTCCTTGCTAATGAAATGATGATACCGATATTTTCATCAAGATTATCTACAGATAAACTTTTTAATTCTTTACGAATATATTTACAAAGTGTTTTTGCTGAATCAAAAACAATTCACGGCACATTAATTGATGTTTTTGGGGTTGGAATTCTTTTAACAGGTAAAAGTGGAATTGGGAAAAGTGAATGCGCACTTGAATTGGTTGAACGCGGTCAACGCATGATAACTGATGATGTAGTAAAGATAACTTCAAAAGATGACATTCTGGTTGGATGTGCAACAAATAACTATGGGCACTTTATGGAAGTAAGAGGAATAGGACTTATTGATGTTGCAAAAATGTTTGGGATACAAGCTGTCAAGATGAAGAAAAGGATCGATGTTCAGGTTGAATTAATGCCCTGGAAAGATAATATGGATTATGAGAGGATCGGATTAAGTAATAATTCTGTAGATATACTTGGAAACAAGATCCCTATCATCTATCTTCCAATTTCTCCCGGGAAAAATGTTGCAGTCATTATAGAAGTAGTTGCAAT
The DNA here is from genome assembly GCA_034660955.1 of Candidatus Cloacimonadota bacterium. GTDB lineage: Bacteria > Cloacimonadota > Cloacimonadia > Cloacimonadales > TCS61 > Tenebribacter. Next base: position 27,866 of record JAYEKK010000162.1, read on the forward strand.
GAATCATATTTCTAAATTATTTGGATACGATGCTGCAAAAGAGTATACGAATATATTGCAAGAAGATCTAAAAAGAAAAGCAAAAATGCGTGAAAAACAGATCGAGGAAAAGAAATAGATTAATAGGATTTCAAAATATATGATAAGAAAAACAATAAAGATCGTTAATAAACTAGGAATGCATGCCAGACCGGCTACAATGATCGTGAAGGCTGCTACAAAATATAGATCAGAATTTAAAATTGTAAAATCTGATATGGAAATTAATGGGAAAAGCATTATGGGTGTAATGACGTTAGCAGCAGAATTTGGATCGGAACTTGAATTGGTTGCTGATGGAGTTGATGAAGAATTTTTAATAAAAGAAATTGCTGAAATGTTCGCAAGCAAATTTGGAGAAGAATAGATAAAGTGAAAAAAATTAAAGGAAATTCAGTTTCTTCCGGAGTTGCAATCGGTAAGGCAAAGATCATCAAAAAACATGAACTATATATTGAGCGCAAGAAAATCCTGAAAAGAGAAGTAAAACTTGAACTTTCCCGTTTTAAAGAAGATGTTGAATTTGTTGTTAATGAATTAGATAAACTTATTCAAGACTTTACATACTCACAAGAAAATAGAGATATATTAGAATCTCATAAAATGATCTTGAAAGATCCTCATTTCAATAGTAGAATAACAGAACTTATTTCAAAAGAACTGCATAGTTTAGAGCATGCCATTAGCACCTATTTTACAGAAGCCGTAGATATTTTTAGTAATATGAATAATAGTTATCTTTCACACAGAGTCAATGATTTCGAAGATATTGCCTACAGATTATTAAGTCATATTATGGATGAACGAAAAGATATTTTGGTAGGTGTTGATGAAAACTCAATTCTGTTGATGGAGAATATTTCCCCTTCTTTTGTGACCAAAGTTTTTGATAAAAATATTCAGGGTTTATGTACAGAACGGGGCAGTAGAAATTCGCACAGTAGTATTATCGCCCGTTCCATGAATCTTCCAATGCTGGTGAATACACTTGGTTTATTAGGAAATATTAAAGATGGAGAAGATCTGATCATCGATGGGAATGATGGTTATGTAATTATTTCTCCTACAAAAAAAGTGTTAGAAAAGTATCAAGCGATTTACAAAGAAGAACAGAATGTTCAAAAAGAACTTCTTAAATTGATCGATGTTGAATCCATTACAAAAGATGGGAAAGAGATCAAATTAATGAGCAATATAGAAATCCCGCAAGAGATCGATCAGGTTATAAAATATAATAGTGCTGGAATTGGTTTGTTCAGAACAGAATTTTTATTCATGGATCGGGAAGATCTTCCCACTGAAGAAGAACAATATAAAATATATAAAAATATTGCAGAGCAATGTAAACCTAATTCCGTGATCATTCGTACTATTGATGTTGGTGGTGATAAACTTTCCAATATTTTAAATATTACACATGAAGAGAACCCAAATTTGGGTTATCGTGGTATTAGAATTTCTTTGCAGAATGTTCCAATTTTCAAGCAGCAGATAAAAGCTATTTTACGAGCAAATATTCACGGAAATATCAAGATCATGTTTCCAATGATATCCGGTGTAGATGAATTATTAAAAGTGAAAGAAATTATTGAGATTTGCAGCAAAGAACTGATTAATACAGGAATTGCTTTTAATGCAAATATGGAACTTGGTGCGATGATTGAGATCCCATCTGCCGTTATTACTTCAGATTCAATTGCAGAGGAATGTGATTTCTTAAGTATTGGAACGAACGACCTAATTCAGTATACTTTGGCAGTTGACAGGGACAATCAATCAATTTCAGAATATTATAAACCATTACATCCGGCAGTGATCAGATCTCTAAAAATGACCATTGATAATGCACATAAAATGGGTAAGAAAGTTGCTGTTTGCGGTGAGATGGCTTCCGAGAAAAAATATGTAAAACTTCTCCTGGCACTTGGAGTTGATGAACTCAGCGTAAGCCCGGGAAGATTATTGATCATTAAAAAAGAAATTATTGATTGTGATATTACTGAAATGAAATCAAAATTAGATAGAATTTTAGCATGTAAAACTTCAAAAGAAATTGATAAATTACTTTAGTATTAAAAGGATACAATATGAAAAATGAGAAACATTTATTCACTTCCGAATCTGTTACGGAAGGTCATCCTGATAAGATGGCTGATCAGATATCGGATGCAATATTAGATGCAATACTAAGATGTGACCCGGAAGCACGTGTTGCTTGCGAAACCTTCCTTACAACGGGTATGGCACTTGTGGGTGGAGAAATAACAACAACATGTTACGTGGATATTCCTAAGATAATACGAAACACGATCAAAGAAATCGGTTATACAAATTCAGATTATGGGATGGATTATCAAACTTGTGCAGTGATTACAACAATCGATAAACAATCTTCGGATATTGCACTTGGAGTTGATGAATATGAAGAGCATGAACAGGGTGCCGGAGATCAGGGAATGATGTTTGGATATGCCTGTAATGAAACTCCTGAATTAATGCCGATGACTACAGCATTTGCCCATAAGCTCGCTCAAAGATTAGCAAAAGTTCGTAAGGACGGCACACTTAAATATCTTCGACCTGATGGTAAAACTCAGGTAACAATCGAATATATTAATAACAAACCAAAAAGAGTCGATGCAGTTGTTGTATCTACACAACATGCTTCCGCAATTGAACATGATCAGATCGAAAAAGATATTATTGAAAATGTGATCAAACCGGTTATTCCAACTGAACTGATTGATGAAAATACTAAATTCTTTGTAAATCCAACCGGTAGATTTGTTCTTGGCGGACCGCATGCAGATACCGGGCTTACAGGTAGGAAGATCATTGTGGATACTTATGGTGGAAAGGGAAGTCACGGCGGCGGAGCCTTCAGTGGAAAAGATCCTTCCAAAGTTGATAGAAGCGCATCTTATATGGCACGATACATCGCCAAGAATATTGTAGCAGCAAAGCTTGCCGATGAATGTGAAGTGCAGCTTGCATATGCCATTGGGGTTGCTGATCCCGTTTCTGTAATGGTTGATACATTTAATTCGGGGAAGATATCCGATATTGAATTGAATAAGATCGTGAGAGAAATATTCCCACTAAAACCACATCAGATAATTAATTATCTTCAACTTAAAAGACCAATCTATAAAAAAACTGCAGCTTATGGTCATTTTGGCAGAGAACTCCCGGAGTTTACTTGGGAAAAAACAGATATGATAGAAAAGCTAAATGAAATATCAAAAAAATATTTATGACCAAATAAAAGAATTTTGAAATTAATAAAATTATATAAACCGCTGTTAATGGTGGTTTATTTTTTTACATAAATTTATATACTTTAATTATGATAAAATAATTTGACCAATAATCCAGATAATATTTTTTAGTAAAGCAAGTATGAGGTAAGAAATTTACAAAAATTTAAAAACATAAGTATCTCGAACTAGAAATATCTAAACCAGGAATGGGGAATGCAAAAAAGTTTGAAAACTGAGTTTTTGGGTATAACTATAACCTCACCGCTTGTGTTACCGGCAGGTGTGATGGGTATGGCATTTTCCGGTTTTAATATATCTATTAAAAATGGCGCAGGAATTGTAACAAGTAAATCACTAACATTAGAACCAAGATCAGGGCATAAAGGACCCGTAGTTGCGGAATTTGAGGGTGGTTTATTAAACTGTATGGGATTGTGTAATCCCGGCATTATAGATGGTCTTGCCGAAATAGACCAATTTAAAAAACGCTCCGATATTCCAGTTATTGCGAGCGTTTTTGCTACAAATACAGAGGACTTCCTATCATTAACTAAACATGTTAATAAATCAAAATCTGACTTCCTTGAACTGAATCTGTCCTGCCCTAATGTATTTGATGAATTTGGGATTCCGTTGGCAGCTTCACAAGAAGAAGTTCATAATATTGTTAAGGCAGTAAAACAGGTTTCAAAACTTCCGGTTATTGCTAAACTTTCTCCAAATGTTTATGATATTGTATCCATCGCAAAAGCTGCAGAATCTGCAGGGGCTGATGCTTTATGTATGATAAATACAGTAGGACCAGGAATGCTTATTGATACAAAAATGATAAAACCTGTCCTCTATAATAAATTTGGTGGTCTTTCCGGACCTTGTATAAAACCAATTGCACTCAAACTTATCTACCAAACATATTCTGCTGTACATATTCCAATTATTGGAATGGGTGGAGTAACTTATGGTGAAGATGCAATACAGTTGTTAATGGCAGGTGCAGATGTAATTGGAGTTGGAACTGCTGTTCATTATCGTGGAATTGAAGTCTTTAATAAGATCAATATGGAAATCTTAGAGTTCATGGAAGAGAATAAGTATAAGAGTTTGAAAGATATTCCAAAGTTAGAAAAAATTAGAAATGTGAAATGTTAAAGTAGAAATGGAAAAGAAAAATATTATTCAAAAGCAGACATACATTCTGGTTACAAAGTTGCACTTCGTAACGCAATTGAAGGCGAAGTTCAACTTCGCGAGAAAAAATGTTCCCAAGTTTAATTTGGGAACAAGATATAAAAGAACGAGTGATAGAATAACACAAATATTTAATGTTGACTTTGCAATGCAAAACGACATATTCATTTATTGTTTGTGTAAGGAATCTTGATGGATAGAAGATATACAATAAGAATAGATAAAATAGTTGAAGAAACACCTGACATTAAAACATTCACATTTAAACATACTCTTGGTGCAAAACCAGGACAGTTCATTATGCTCACGGATTTCGAAGGAGGAGAGAAACCTTTCTCACTATCTAATTGCTCAAAAGAGGAATTTTCCATAACTGTAAAAAGGATAGGTGAGTTCACAACTCGCCTTTTCCAAAAGTGCGTCGGGGATTATGTTTCAATAAGAGGTGCTTACGGCTCCTCTTTTTTTGTATCAAAAAACAAGGTTCTGCTGGTTGGTGGTGGATATGCTGTTCCAACATTCTATTTCTTTGCTAAAGTGTTATTGGAAGCGGGAACAGACGTCACATTGATTAATGGAGCACGAACAAAAGCTGAACATGTCTTTGCTGATAGATTCAATGAATTAGATATAAGAGTAATCAATTCAACTGATGACGGTACTTTTGGTGAAAAGGGAACTGCTGTAGATGTTGCACAAAAAATTATGTCTCAAGATAAATTCGATTTTTTCTATGCATCAGGACCGGAAATGATGATGAAAGCGTTGCAGAATACTCTGCAGGGTCAAGGTCAAGATCAAGGTCGAGATTTGGATTATGAATTCCTTTTTGAGAGATATATGAAATGTGCGATCGGAATTTGCGGGAATTGCACAATGGATCCGATCGGATTAAGACTTTGTGTGGAAGGACCTGTACTTCCAAAAGAGAAAATAGAACAAATTACCGAATTTGGTAAATATCATCGTGATGCATCAGGAAAGAGGATAAAATATTGAAAATTGAATATTTAGAATTTAGAATTTACCACAGAGTTTACAGAAAGCACGGAGATAATTCTTTGTCTTTGCGAGGTTTCTTGCAAAGTGTTCAACCGAAGCAATCTTGTTTCTCACTAGTTACGAAGTTAAACTTCGCAAGAAAGTGTGTTCCCAAGTTCAACTTAGGAACAAGTAAAAGTAACTCAAACATCCTGTTTGAGAAAAAAGAACAATCAGGAATGATTGTGATACGGTAAAAATGAAAATTTTATTAATAAATTGTAAACTTATCGAAGGATTGAGAGACATCATCATCAAAGATGATAAAATAGTTAATGTTTATTCGAGTTGTAAGAAACGCGAAACAGACTTCGATCAAGTTATCGATATAAAAAACAAACTGGTTATTCCGGGGATGATAGATGCTCATGTTCACGTTCGTGATTTAAAACAGAACGAAAAAGAAGACTGGAATTCTGGAAGTCATGCAGCTTTGGCAGGTGGAGTAACGACCATTTTCGATATGCCAAACACAATTCCTGCAACTACAAATTTGAAGAACCTGAACGATAAAAGAGAAGTAGCCAAGAAAGCAAAAGTAAATTATAAATTTCATCTGGGTGCAACTGAAAATAACCTGCAGGATTTAGGAGAAATTTTAAAGGATAAACCAACCGACATTGCAGGGATCAAACTCTTTCTAGCTGGTTCCAGCTCAAATGAAGTTGTTGCTGATGAAAGTAAAATAAAGGATATATTCCAACTTGCAAAGAAATTTAATAAAGTAGTTCTCGTTCATACGGAATTGCAAAAATGTTTAGATAAATGGCAAAAAATGATTGAAGATAAATCTATTCAAAATCACGATATAATTAGAAATAGAGAATGCGCAATTAAAGGAACCAGATTGGTTTTACGACTAGCAAATGAAATTGGAAACAAACTCTATATCTGTCATGTTTCAACAAAAGAAGAGATCGAATTGATAAAGAAATATAAAAACAAGAATATTTTCTGTGAAGTCACTCCTCATCATCTTACACTCGAAAAGAGCATTCTGGATTTGGTTGGGAACTTTGGTAAAGTAAATCCACCTTTACGTACAAGCGAAGATAATCAAGTACTTTGGGAAGCGATACTAGATGGAACTATCGATTGTGTAGGAAGTGATCATGCTCCGCATACAATTGATGAAAAGATCGAAGATTATATAAATGCACCCTCCGGTTTTCCCGGACTCGAAACAACTTTGCCAATTCTTATCACAGAATTTAAAGAACGTAAAATTCCATTAAAGAAATTAGTTGAACTTACAAGTAAAAAGCCTGCAGAAATGTTTAGTTTTGAAAATCGTGGGAAAATTGAAGAAGGATATTATGCGGATCTAACAGTAATAAATACAGAAAATGAATATCCAATAATTGCTGAGCTGTTTCAAAGTAAGGCAAAATACTCACCGTTCGATGGAAGGATGATTAAAGCGCAGATAGATATGGTTTTTGTTAATGGAAAAATTGTTGAATTCAACGCAGAATGACGCTGATGTGATATGATAGAGATATGAAAAAGAAATTTAGAAAGAATGAAATCATAATACATAACGGGAATAAATTCATCCATTTGGATGAAGATTCTCACACAATAGGGAATTGTGAAAGAATTGCAAAACAGATTAAGGAGCTATTACCTGATATTATTATGTTTGAGTTACCTCGGCAAAAAAATCCATTTGAGATTTTGAATACACAAAGACCAAATCAGAAATCAGAAAATTTGATTAAGAATATTAAGAGAAACAGCAAACAAGCTAGAGGAAATTTTGAAATAATCTATGAAACGATTGAAAGAATTTGGCTTGAAAAACAGCATCAAGTATTGCTTTTTAGATTTGATGCTCCTCTTGAATTAACATCAAATTGTATCACTTTGCCTAATGATTGGCAAATAGAAGGAATTGTTTGGAATTATTTACGGGAAAAATATATGACTCAGTTTATCAATGAAAATAATGATTTATTTATAGGTAGAAAAACCGTAATTCAATGTCATAATCACCATTGGAAGAATATTAAATTTTTATTAAAAAATCCTTCAGTTAAAATGATTTGGAAACATTACTTTGTTGATTTTGCGAAATCGATTAATGTAGAAACATATTCTATTGAAAAGATGTTGAATATCTTAAAAAAAAATAAACGAGATACTTTGTTAAAATATTGGAAATTAATGAGTGATCTTAATGAGTAATATCCAATAAAGAATTTTTTATGTATATTGTGAAAAA
>JAYEKK010000163.1:0-2819 GCA_034660955.1 Candidatus Cloacimonadota bacterium
TCTAAAGTCGGTTCCGTAAGTTACACTAACACACTTTGGTTGCGACTTGACACCGAAACCTGATTTTCTAAAGTATTGAGTTTATAAGCCCTTAGCAATAAGGGCTTTGACTCGATACGCCTGCTAATTTTCTGCTGTAATGTCTTCAAAAAGAACATATTGTTCCGATCTTTTAGGCAATTCATACTTCTCTCGGTTGAAAATATTTATAATATTTCCAAATTGTTTATCGGTAAAAAACAGGATACTAACCTTTCCATTTGAAGGTGCTTTCTCTTTAATTGTATTTACATGTTTGGTTGTTCTTTCTCGTGTACCACAAAATTTCATATAAACCGAGAACTGGCACATATCAAAGCCTTCGTCGAGTAACAATTTACGAAATTTAGAAGCAGTTTTTCTATCCTTCTTCTCTACCACAGGAAGATCGAACATTACCATCATCCACATTAATCGAAATCCGCTGATCATTTAAATAATGGGAATTTCAAATGATCATTTTTTGAACGATAAGAAGAGAGCAATGAGAGAACAGATTTTTTAATGCAGTTTTGTAATGATAGATTTTCATTACTCATCATAAATCTGTCATCCAAGAAACTCGCGAGTTCCTTTTTATATTTTGGAGAAAGAACATCAGCATTACAAATTCTCATCTGTAATATTTTATTATCTACAAAAGGGCGGAATGGTTCCATCATATCATCTGCCAAACAGAACGTATTCAGTTTGTTTTTGTGATGAATTCCGAGCGAAGCTTCCAAACCTGTTGCAATAAGGTATCGTGCAACACAGCTTCGTAAAATTGCATAGCCGAAATTGAGGAAACTATTTATACCGCCAAGATCAAAATCCCTTTTAAAATCTTTACCAAACAAACGCTTCCAATATCTGCGAGCCGCAACGGCTTCTACATTTTCAATATCACCTGTTCTTACTTTAGTAATTAGATAATTGAAATCTTTTGCTTCTGCCTCAGCATTTGTTAGCACAATTTGCTGATTGCGAATCTTCTCTTTAATAATAGTCTGCCATAGCTTTTTAGAGAATGGAAGAGTTACATTAATTTGTTCTTGAAGACGGGTTTTCCTTTCATAATTTGCATTTGTACTCATCACATAACCAATCGGCATAAAATTATTACCGCAGAGAATTATTGGAATATTAATTTCGCACAATTTAACCAATAAATTATGAGAATAGGTTACACCATAACCATAAATAAGCAGACAGTCAATATCGTCTATTGGTTCCCTGCCGATCTCTTCACCGCTTTTGTGCACAACCATGAAACCGCGATACAGTTTTAGGTGAACTCCGCTCAGTGAGATTTCAACAATTTTCATTTTGCTTTTTTGGGGTCGCTTACTCTGCCGAGAATATCAACTCCAACTTTGCGGGCATTTGTTTTTTGAAATCTTTTTGCAGAAAATTGCTCCCCAATATCATTTTCTTTCATAGCAATATTTATTTTTCTCATATAGATGATTTTATTTGCAATGGATAACATTCTTACCCGTCTAATTTCCGTCTTACCATTTTCTTCGTAAGCAACAGTATCATTTATATAAAGTCTCATTACCTTTTTTGCCGTTGGGTTTTCTTTTTGCCAGTTTGGTGTAAAATTTTGCTGGTGAGCATAGAACATCGGTATAATTTCAATTTGCCATTTACCTGCTTTCTTACCCTTATCCGGGCAATAAATGTCAGCACAATAGTTGTTTCCCAAAGCGTAATATTTGTAATTTCCTTTTTTATCTTCAATGCGTACAACCGTATCCAAAGATTTCTCAATTTGTGTTTTAATTCGTTTAATACCGGTTTCTTTAGAATATTCAGAGAGAATTCCGGTAATTTCTTTACCGGTTTTTCCTTCTGTACGCTGCAACAAAGTTGCGCGAATTCTCGGGTCAGCAATTTCTTTAATCTTTTTTACACTTTCTAACCCTACTAATTCTTTTCTTACCGAGAGAATTATTTTTCCATTTTCTTCATCTTTGCTAACCAAACCGTAAGCAGTCTCTTTATGAAGTTGTCCCACAGTTTTATGCTCGGCAATTGCTTTCTTGGCATTTCCATGATCCGGTTTAAAAGAGACGACCATATCATCGAGTAATTGTTTCATCTCTTTATGTTTAAATTGCTTAAAAGGCGGCGGCATTTCATCAATAAATTTATCACGGGAATTACCAATTGCTTTTGCTACTTTTTGCATTGTAGAGCGGGAAGTGCAGGCAACAACAAAAGCATCGACTGCATGATGACGGTGATCGGCACGGTTCTTACTACTATCTTCAGAAAGCAATTCATTCAAACCCCATTTTGATCTCAGTTTGGCGGTAAGCTGTCCGGGAATCGACCAGACATTATTTTTCCCGCAGACAAAAGCCATATACTTTCTGGCAATTCTGCTCATGTATTGTGTATCTGTTAGCATTCGGCTTAAAACTTCGCCTTTATCTTGGTAATTTTTCATCGCATCGGGGAAGAATCCTCTTCTTTTTGCAAATGGTAATTGCTCCGCTCTTAACAGAATTTCATTATAATTGTAGCCAGCAGGGTCATGTCCGAAAGCCTCAAATGGACTACGCTCACCTTTATCCTGGTTTGCTTTTCTGTGAGCAATTGTTTTATTTATCATTCTATCGTTAAACGTTTTAGATTTTGGCAGTATATGTTCAATTTGGAATTCGTGCGTAAATAATTTATGAATTGGAATTTGAATACCGGAAAAAGGACAGCATCGTTTGGTCGGGTCTTTACTCAATTCTTCCCAAAGTTTGTATTTTGTTCTATTTGTATAATTATTTTCGATACCG
>JAYEKK010000164.1:0-2815 GCA_034660955.1 Candidatus Cloacimonadota bacterium
GGTTTGGATTAGGAGAATGTCCGGTTACATTCATCATGTTCATTACTCTCTTCTTTCCCACTCTAATTGCAGCATCAGGTCATTTCTCCAGCCTTCCACATGAATATCTTGATGAAGGACATGTCCTGGGAGCTTCCCAATTACAAATATTTCTTCATATTGAACTTCCATTAATACTTCCTTCTCTCCTGAATTTATTTCGAATAATTTGGGGGTTAGGTTGGACAGTGATCATTGCTGCAGAAATGTTGGGAGTTAGTAGTGGAATGGGGTTCAGACTTCTTGATTTTCGTTACTTACTAAAATATCCGGAAATGTTGATATACTTCATAATTATGGGTTTTACCGGAATTATTATTGATTCAATTCTTAAAGTATTAATTAATTATTATAATAAAAAAATTTAGTAATGACCTGGATTGAACAATTTTAAAATGGTCTCGTTCCCAATCCCATGATTGGGAATGAATAATAGGTAAAACTCATGTTTTATCTATTGGATATAAATATAATCATGGGAAATATTGCGTTCCCAAAGTAGGCTTTGGGAACGAGAGTAGCTCAGTTTAGAATGAATAATTTCTTTTTCTAACTTGACCAACAATAATTGAATACTCAAAATGCCAGCAGAAAGTATGAAAAGAAAAAAAGAAAAGAAAATCATAGCAATAATTGCTAATGGTGAAAAAGTAAATAATATTAAAATAATTCTGAAGGATGCTGATATCATTATTGCTGCGGATGGAGGAGCAGATCTCTGCAGATCACAGAAAGTCATACCAGATTACATTATTGGTGATTTTGATTCCATCTCACTTGGGAATAAGAAGTTTTTCTCTAATTCAAAATATATAGAAATCACAGAGCAGAATAGCACAGATCTACAAAAAGCTCTTAATTACGCGTTATCACTGAATCCAACAAAGATAATTATCATATCAGCATACGGTAAAAGAGCTGATCATTCATTTAGTAACATTCTCATCTTTCATAATTATAATGGTTCAATCCCATTAGAAATTTTTGATAATTTTGGTGTGATGACCTTTTATTCCCCTGGTAAATATGAACTTACTTTACAGTTGGGACAAACTGTATCTTTCTTCTCATTATTTCCAATTAGTAACCTTTCGTTACAAGGATTTAAGTATCCGGTTGTGAATGCGGATTATTCTAATAATTTTATTGGTACAAGCAATGTTGTTATTAACACAAAATGCACGATCGAGTTCCAAAAAGGAAAATTGATCTCTTATATTATTTTGATTTGACATTTGAATAAGTTTTGATGATATTATTATATAGAAAAATAATTAATAGGTAATTTCTTGTAAGAAATTAAAAAAACTTGCATTTTATTGCAGATTAAAAAGTTTTGAAATTATTATAAAATTAAATATACGGAGGGAAGCGTGAAGAAAATTATTTTATCAATACTTATGTTACTTGTTATTAGCAGTATCCTTTTAGCAGGCGTACAAAAGGTAGCAATACTCGATTTCAGCAATAGTGATAGAGAAAGTGATTATGTCTCAAAAACTATGATGAAAAGAGATTTTTCAACTGTTTTTAAAAAATTAGAAAATATCGAACTAATAAATATCAAGAAATCTGATAAAGTATTTAAAGCATCGGGAATTACTAATCTTTCCTATGCTGGAACAGAAGATATTGCAAGTATGGGTAGTGAACTTGGTGCTGATGTAGTAATTTGGGGAACTGTTTCTTCAGAATCCAGCTCAAGTTTCAAGGTTCTGGCAAAAATATATAGCATGCAGTCTAACGAAGTTAGTTCAATTTCCTTTAATGTTGAGAAGAAAAGTAAGCAAAGACAGCAAACAATTTTAGAAGAGCTTATTCCAAAGATACAGGAATTGGGTGCCGGTGAGATAGAAAAACTCCTCAATATCGGTGTACAGCATTTTAGTAGTAAAAACTATACTTCAGCAGAAGAAACATTTCTAAATCTTATTGACATTGATACTAAAAATAGAGATGGATATTTTTATCTTGGTCTCATCAAATTTATACTGAAAGATTTTAGTGCTTCTGTTGAATATTATAATAATGCTTTAGAGATTTCACCGGAAGATACAGATGTGCTTAATTATTTAAGTAAGTCATATTTAAAGATGGAAGAGTTTGAGCTTGCTGCAGAAGCACTTGAAAAAATTACAGAATTTGACGATAATAAAGAAATCTGGTTAAGAATTGGGAATATCTATGGTGAGCTGGAATATACAGATCAGGCAAAAGACGCTTTTAATAGTGCCATTGAGATAGACGAAGAATATTTTGAAGCATTCCAGGCTTTAGGTGAAATGCTTTATAATATGGAATTTTATGATGAAGCTATAAGTCCTCTGGAAACTGCTTCCAATGCGTTTCCTGAAGATGATGAACTGCAAAAGAAACTTGCCAAATGTTATCATAAAACAGGTAAATTGGAAAGTGCTATCGAAAATTATAAGCAGATGGTTATAGATCAACCTGATAATAAAACAGCATATATGAATCTTGCCGGTGCTTATAGAGAAACAAGTCAGAATAGTGAAGCTCTAAAGGTTTTGAACGAACTCTTAATTCTTGCTCCTAATAATCCTAAGGTATATCTTCGTTTGGCAGATGTTTATATCGCTCTGGAAAAATTTAGTAAAGCAACTGAAAATGCGAACAAGGCAATTGAAATCGATGCTGAGCTTTATGATTCCTATCGTGTTTTAGCTTCTATACATCAAAAGATAGGCTATAATAAATATGAAAAATTCCTTGATTATGAGGAAATGTACAAAGATAAAAGTATTTATTATGGTGA
>JAYEKK010000165.1:0-2812 GCA_034660955.1 Candidatus Cloacimonadota bacterium
ATAATCAACTTCTTTTTCAAAAAGTACATAGGCTTTTAGTAGCTGCTTAATATTATGCAGTTTTTCACTCTTATCCATAAATTTGGATGTTTCTTCTTCCTTTTTTTTAGTTTTCTTTTGGAAAGAAAGATTTTCATCTGCATCGATCTCATCGAGTATTTCATCTAAAGTACGCATTACAAACAGATCAGTTTCCTTCTGTGCGACTAAGACATTTCCCTTTTCACTCAGCTCAACACTGTTTTGCTTTTCTTCTACAACATAGAAAAGTTCTTCATCAATTACGTGCATCTTCTTATCTCGAAGATAATAACCTTCGAAATCGGTTACAAGCTTTTTGAGTTCACCTTCTTTCATCATTTTAATAAATGATTTATTCTTAGGAGCTGCTCTTTGTACTAAAAGTAATAATTTACCGACGATGTCAGCATCATATTCTTCATGTTTCAATTCATTTTTTATCTCTGAAATATAACGGTTTACCAATACAGATTGCGCATTGAATAGTTGCAAGATCACTGGTCTTAATTCCTTAAAGAAATTCTTACTTTCCTGAACTGGACCACTGATAATAAGCGGAGTTCTTGCCTCATCGATTAGAACACTATCAACCTCATCAACAATAGAGTATTGCAACTTTCTTTGAACAAGACGATTTTCTGAAACTGCCATATTATCACGCAAATAATCAAAACCGAACTCACTGTTTGTTCCATAAGTTATATCACAAATATAAGACTCTTTTTTTTCTTCACTGCTCATTCCACCGACATTACATCCAACAGTAAGCCCATGGAATTCAAAAATTGGAGTCATCCATTCGGCATCACGCTGAGCCAGATAATCATTGACGGTTATAAGATGGACACCTCTTCCAAGTAAAGCATTCAAGAAGAGCGGCATTGTAGCAACAAGTGTTTTACCTTCCCCGGTTGCCATTTCAGTTATTTTACCTTCATGCAGAACTATTGCTCCGATAAGCTGTACATCAAATGGGATCATAAACCAGGTTTCTTCATCTCCACGAACCTCATATTCATGTCCGATCAAGCGTCGGCATGTATCTTTAATAATTGCGAAAACTTCCGGTAAATGTTCATCAAGAACCGATTGAGTTTTTTCTTTTAGATTTTTTGCAAGACTGTCTATATTATTACCCAAGCTGATTTTTTTATTCTCATCAGGTTCGATCTGGTAATTTTTATTTAACTCTTCCAGTTCATTTTCAAGTGGATTTAGAATATCTTGAATATCCTGCTTTATTACTTGAATCCGCTCTTTGATCTCGTCATCGGAAATGTCCTTCAAAGAATCGTAGATACTGTTTATTTCTAAGATTCGGGGCTGCATTTTGTTTGCTTCACGCTTATCCCGATCTCCAAATATCATTTGTGTTATCTTATTTAACATAACTTAATTTCCCTTATCTGAAATTTGAACAATCCTTTTTTGGAACGTTTGCTTGTCAAATTAATTAAGGTTAAAACCTATTGCTTCAAGCATTATTTTGAACAGTATATTTTATTATTCTTGACCGTAAAATTCCAATTATTTTTTTGAATTTAAATGAATTTTGTATAGAGTGTTTTTTGTCATCCTGACGAATCTTGCATGTAGTACTTAGGAAGGATCTCATCTTATAATGAGATTCTTCGTTAGAAATTACTTCGAAGAATTCCTCCAGCCTTCGCCAGCTTCGGCTTGGCAAGCAGAAAGACAACTATTGTTGGCTTTGTGATGCAATAATACGATGGCTCTACGAAGTAGAACGTCGTTGTTTTAAACGACAAACCCAATTATTTCACATTTTACAGAACACTTTTAAATTAAAAAAGAGGAGTTCACAAAATGAAAAAAATTATTATTATCAGTTTTTTAGCATTTAGCATGTTTGCCTTTGGAGAAGGTATCTCGATGTCGGTTACAGTCGATGAGACTTCAACTTCCAATACCGGTTCCATTAGTGCAGTTGATGAAATTGCAAACAGAATTGAAGTATTGCAGAATAAGTATAATTCCAAATTGAATAAGCTGGATCAAAAACGGACGAATAAGATAATTGATGAGATCTATGAATTATTAGCTTTATTACCGGAAGATGTTTTTATTCAATCTATTACAAGCACACCATCCGGTCAGAAACAAAGTGCAAATTTAAATATTTCAATCGATATTAATGAGCAACAAATGGAACATCAAAAAACTGTGATCAAACATGAAGTTGAAATTGTCGAAGAAGTTGATGAACTAATTGCGATGAGCAGTTCGGAATTTCAACGTTTATTAAATAATGTAAAAAATGAAAGTTTTGCTGATGATCAAACATCGGTAGTAAATATTGCTGCGAAAAGCAAATATTTCTCGATCTATCAACTTATGACTTTATTGGATGTTTTTTCATTCTCAGATGACAAGATCAATATTGTTCAGATCGTGTACCCGCGAATTGTAGATAAAGATAATGCGCATAATTTGCTGGGAGCTTTCACCTATTCCGATGATAAGGATAGAGTTGAACAAATAATTTCCCAATAAGCTTTTTTATAACGCCCGGTTTCGGGCGTTTTTTTTTTGATTTATTTCTTTACGTTTAATTAAAATGAAAAAAAGTTACGATAAATTTTATTTGGAGGAAGTATGAATATAGAAAAAGCTCAACTCTCAATCAAGCAATTGAAAGAGATCAAAATACAAGCAAATGAAGCACGCGGTTCCATAATCAAAATGACTTCACTCGCAAAGTCGGGACATCCCGGTGGATCGATGTCTACAATTGATTTTATGTTAACTTTATACAACATGATTAATGTAG
>JAYEKK010000166.1:0-11924 GCA_034660955.1 Candidatus Cloacimonadota bacterium
GTCGAGTTCCACCTCAACAACCTGTAAATCGTCTCCGATTATTTCATAATCTACTTCATGACATTTCATTTTTTCCTCCATATATAATTATTTTTTTCAATACTCAAAGTTTAAAATATCAATATCTTGTGCAATGATTTGTTATGATTTAATTTTTATTGTGTTGTATCATAAGATTGTATGATAATATCTAAAATATCTTCAATAGAATATTCTTTTCCTATTTTTGATGGGTAAACAAACAGTGTTCTTGTAATTTTGCCATAACCATGAGTTTTTGGTATTTTTTCAGTTAAAGATTTTGGATCATTTAACTCGTCATTTTCTGTTCTGAGTAGATACCTAAGACATTTTTTTTGTTTTTGTATTGCAAGTGCTGTGAAATTAAATGATGTTTTATAAATAATTTCTTGATTAGTTGTATATCTTTCAACTTCTGAGCTTATATCAATAATTTTATCATTAATAGTAAAAAATAAATCTTTTAAATCGCCTGAAACACCTTTCAAGTGCTCTTCTACTGTTTTAGAAGGTCTCGATTCTCTTTTTATTTTACTAATTTTTGTATTACCTGATTTGCTTTTTATCAGTTGTTCTGGTTCTTCTTCCCGAATAATTATTAATGTATTATTTTCATAATACCTATATTTCCATAATTCAGCACCTAATGATAATGCGAGACATTTATCATCAATCGAATATTCTTGAGCAAAACATAGTATCCTTGGATTTGAAAAATCAATTTCTTTTTTAAAAGTGGGAATATTTTTTCTTACTAAAAGCTCAAAAGAATCAGGATTTTGTTTAATCCAAGTCATATATCTATTGGCTTGAGTTAATTGACCTGTTTCTTTTGTTTTTTTATATTCAATAACAACAGGTCTATTTGATTCATCAATAGCAAGTGTTTCTATTCTACCATGTTTATCAGTGATATATTCATCTTTTATATATGTAATTCCAAAAATTTCTTTCAGATTATTATCAATAAGTTCATGGAGTTCTCGCTCATTGGTAAATTCTTGTTGTTTTATTTTCTTTGCTTTTTTATTATTAATTTCAAATGCTGGCATATAATTTCCTTATTTTCTTTTTATCCATAAAACAAAGAGTCTAAATTTTTCTTTTTCTGTCAAACAGATATTTTCTTGCTAAAATGAGTGTAATAAAATAGTCTGCATTTTAGTAAGTATGTTAAATGTGAAAAGTAGTTTAATTTTAAAATGAATTCTAATAAATGATCTTTAATTGTCATCCTGAGTGATCCGGCAATTGCCGGATAGTATCGAAGGATAATGAGCAATAATGAATGTGTGACACACTTCGATACGTCACAAAGCCTGGACGAATCTTGCACATAGTTTTTAGGAAGGATCTTCTCTTATAATGAGATTCTTCGTTAGAAATTACTTCGAAGATTTCCTCAGAAAGACAGCTATTTTTGGCTTTGTGAAGCAAAACGACAAACCCAATTATTTTTCATTTTGCAGAACTCTTAAGAATATTAATAATATGGAGAGAATAATGCTAGAAACTAAAAAAATCTCTGTAGAAAAGATCTACAATTTAATGGTAGACGTTTTTACAAAACTTGGTGTTCCGAAAGATGAAGCAAAGATTTGTGCAGATGTGTTGATCGAAAGTGATTTAAGCGGTATCGAATCACATGGAGTAGGTCGCTTAAAAATGTATTACGACCGTCTTAAAGCTGGAATTCAATTTG
This sequence comes from Candidatus Cloacimonadota bacterium, assembly GCA_034660955.1. GTDB lineage: Bacteria > Cloacimonadota > Cloacimonadia > Cloacimonadales > TCS61 > Tenebribacter. Next base: position 1,724 of record JAYEKK010000166.1, read on the forward strand.
CCAACACAAAAATAGATGTGATCAAAGATTTTAGTGCAATTGCAGTATGGGATGGTAATCACGGCATGGGTCAAGTGATCTCTAAACGGGCAATGCAGAATGCAATAGATAAAGCAAAAGAATTTGGAATTGGCTGCGTTACTGTCCGCAATTCAACTCATTACGGAATCAGCGGCTATTATGCAAAAATGGCTTGTGAACAAAATATGATTGGAATAACTATGACAAACGCACGTCCTTCAATCGCTCCTCTCTTTGGTGTTAGTCCCATGCTTGGTACCAATCCGATCTGTTTTGGAGCTCCATCCGATAAAGAATACAATTTTATTTATGATGCAGCTACTTCTATTTCTCAACGTGGGAAAGTTGAACTCTATAATCGTGCAGGAAAACCAACTCCGGAAGGTTGGGCAATTGATGAAGAAGGAAAAACTTACACAGATACGAAACAACTCTTGGTTGATTTGATCGATGGAAAAGCCTCGATGATCGGGCTGGGTGGAATGGAAGAAGAAACCGGCGGTCACAAAGGTTACAGTTTAGCTGTTATGGTTGAGATACTCTCGGCAGCCTTGCAGGCTGGAAGTTTTATGCATCATCTTAATGGCTTTGAGGATGGCAAACGAGTTCCCTATAAACTTGGTCATATTTTTATTGCACTGGATATTGAAAAATTTACTGATATCATCAACTTCAAACGCATAACCGGAGAAATTATGACACAATTGCAAAATTCCAAAAAACGTCCGGATAAAGAACGTATTTGGGTTGCCGGAGAAAAGGAATATTTCCAAGAAAAGGAAATAAACAAAAAGGGAATTCCAATAAACATGGGTTTGCAGAAAAATTTAATAATGATGATAAACGAACTGAATTTAGTAGAATATAATAATCTATTTTAACTATTATTAACACTTGACAGAACAATCTTATTTAAAATTAAGTTTGCAACAATTGATTGACACTGGATTTTTTGGAGGATAAATGTTTTTTCATAATCTATCAGGACTTTTTTCTAATGATATAGCAATAGATTTGGGGACGGCAAATACACTGGTTTATAAAAAGGGAATCGGCATTGTGATCGATGAGCCATCCGTTGTTGCAATTTCAACCGATAATAAAAAAATTATTGCAATAGGTGAAGATGCCAAAAATATGTTGGGTAAGAATCCCGAAGAAGTTAATATTATCAAACCGCTTAAAGATGGGGTTATTGCTGACTTTCAAGTAACAGAACTAATGCTGAGAAACTTGATCATGCGAGCTCAGAAAAAACGTCTTCTAATCAAACCACGTGTGATTGTTTGTGTTCCTTCAGGCATAACAGAAGTAGAAAAAAGAGCTGTAAGAGATAGCACACTCCATGCTGGAGCCCGCGAAGTACATCTTGTTTCCGAACCAATTGCTGCTGCTATTGGTGCCGACCTTCCAATTCATAAACCTCAAGGTAACCTTATTATGGATATTGGAGGTGGAACTACCGAAATTGCCATAATTTCACTTTCCCATATTGTTGTACACTCTTCCATTCGTGTAGGCGGCGATAAAATGGACGAAGCAATTGTAACCTATTTGCGAAAAAGAAATAATATCTTGGTCGGTATTCAAACTGCCGAAAAAATTAAAAAAGAGATTGGATCTGCCTACCCGCTTGAAGGTGAGCTAAAAATGGAAGTCCGCGGACGAGATATTATAACAGGTTATCCGATCACGGTTGAAGTAACCTCCGAGGAAATTCGAGAAGCCCTTTCTGAAGCCGTACAATCTATAATAGATGCCGTGAAACGTCTTTTTGAAAAAACAGCCCCAGAACTTGCTGCCGATATTGCAGAACGAGGATTGATCCTTACTGGTGGTGGAGCAAATCTTAAAGGACTTGATAAAAAGATACAAGAAACTGTTGATCTGCCTGTTCATGTCATGTCGGAAGCTCTTACTTGTGTTTTAAAAGGATGCGGACGTGTACTTGATAACATGGAAGAATTCAGGGATGTTCTCATTAAGAAAATAGAAGATTAATACCGTGAAGAGAGAGTTTCATTTTCTAATCTATCTGATTTTAGCGGTCCTTCTTTTCATGGGCAATAATGATAACAGATTGAAAAAAGCTCAATTCTTAAGCAAAACAATATATTTCCCTTTAGTAAATTCGATACAAAAATTTAATTCTTTATTTGATCTTAAAGAAAAAAATCAACTCCTCTCTGAAAAACTATCTGAGCACACAATTAGAATTACCGAATTAGAAAATATCTTGGTGGAAATTGAGAATGCTAAAATTGATTACGATACTGGCAATTACAGTCACCTTCTGGCAGATATTGTTGGATTTAAAGGTGAATTTAAAGAAAGGTGCCTTATTATCAATAAAGGTAAAAAAAATAATATAAAATTAGATTATCCCGTTATTTCAAATAACGGTATTGTCGGAAAGATTATCGCTGTTTCTCAAAATTATTCAATAGTGTTGCCGCTTGATCATTCAAGATTCGAGTTAGGTATTATGTCTAAAAGAAACCACCTGCAGGGAATCATGAAATCAGATATTTTTGGTAATTCATACATGACTCTAATTAAACCTGGTTCTGATATTAGAGTTGGAGATATTATTGTTACTTCGCAAATTTCATCTGTTTTTCCAAAAGGATTTCCGGTTGGAAAAGTCGTTAAACTTACCGAAAACCCTGCTGATATTTTCATGAGTGCAAAAATACAAACTTTTATAAATCCATCTGAGCTTGATCAGACGATTGTATTATTATATAAAAAGGACAAAAGCTATGAAGAAGAGCTCAAAAATAATTAACGTTGAAGGAATCGAATATCTTCGAATTCCCCTGAAAACCAAAATCTTAACTGCTAACGATGATATTCTTTCTATTGTGAAAGAATGCATTAAGGGAAAAATTGAAAAAAATGATATTTTAAGTATAAGTGAAAGTCCGCTTGCCATTACACAAGGTCGGGCAATACCTGTAAGTGAACTAAAAATCGGGTGGTTGGCAAAATTTCTATGGCGTTATGTTTCCAATGTGGAATACGGAATTGGTCTGCGAGCTCCGGAAAGTATGCAATGCGCTATTGATGAATGTGGTGCTCCCCGAATTCTTTTCGCAGCAATAATTGGAGGAATCGGAAGATTTATCGGTCGGAGAGGCAAAGGAGATTTTTATCGTCTTGCCGGAATGCAGGCTGCTCTCATTGATGCAGCAACAACTTCCCCCGTTCCACCATATGAAAACTGCGTAATAAAAGGTCCTAAATATCCGGAAAAAGAAGCGCAAAACATCAAAGATAATACCGGATATGAATGTTGTGTAATGGATATAAATGATATTGGCGGATGCTGGATGATAGGTGGAAGTGATGGAATCGATAAAGAATTCATGGAAAAAGTAATGAGGGATAATCCTCAGGGACAAGGTGATGAACTCACTCCAATCTGCATTATAAGAAAGGTATAATGAAAACTATTAAATATACTATTTGGGGAATATTAATACTATATTTTCAATTGATTGTTACTCACCATTTTGCAATATATTCAATCATTCCTAACTTTTTTATAGCGTATTTTGCATTCATCAGTATTCAAATAAGAGCAAAATTTCTATTGCCGCTTGCGTTTATATTGGGTCTTGCTTTGGATGTTATGTACCCTCCATTGCTTGGGCTGAATACACTTTTATTTCTAATTATCTCTTTCTTGGTAAATAAATTTCATGTGAACGTTAATAAACAAAGATTTATTATTGTTAGTTTAAGTATTTTGTTTTTAAATTTTTTTTACTACTCTATTTTAATCATTTATCATATTATGGCAGATCAGCTAATTGATGGGTTTCTGTTTATTTTTTTCTTTTCAATTTTTTTCAATACTCTAATTTCAATAACAGTAGTTTATATTTTAGCTCTTTTAGAAAAAATCAAGATAACACTAAATGTATAAAAAAATTACAATTTCAGACTACCCAGGATATGTAATAGCATTCATATTCTTTATTTTGCTTTTCTTTGTATTTAAATTACAAGTCATCGAAAGTGGCAAATTTAAGAATATTGCTGAAAAAAATATTGTCAGAATACAAACAATTTATCCTACCCGTGGAGAAATCTATGATAGAAAATATCGTCCAATTGCACTCAATATACCATCATATAATTTATATATTACACCAGGAAAGATAGTAAACAAAGAAAAAGTATCGGGATTTGTTAGTAAACATTTTGATAAAGAAATCGACGAAATCAAGAAGATCATTTATGAAAACAGATATAGATCATATCAGGATATTTTGCTTATACAAAACATTCCGTTTGAAAAAATGGTTAAAACATCTGAACAATTTAACTATTATCCATCACTTCTTTTTAAAGCTGAAAAAGTAAGAGGATATTACTTTGCAAATCATTTTACCGGTTATACGGGACGCATAACCGAAGAGGAATATAGAACACTTCGGGAAAAAGGATATTCCATAAATAGCAATATTGGCAAAACCGGTTTAGAAAAATATTATGAGAATATCTTACGTGGAAAGAACGGACAGCAAGTACTTCAAGTAGATGCAAGCGGTAATAATTTGGATTTTTTTAAACATAATCTTCAAATAGCTCCCCAGAATGGAGATGATTTGATACTAACTATCGATAATGATCTTCAAGAATATGTTTCGTCAATTTTTCCAAAAAACAAAAAGGGCTCAATTGTGGTTATGAACATCAAAACAGGCGGAATCCTTGCTTATGTGAGTAAACCTGATTTTGATCCTAATCTTTTTACCGGAGGAATTTCTGCAAAGCATTGGAATGAATTAATTACTAATCCAAATAAACCTATGTTAGATAGAGTTATACATGGAACGTATCCACCCGGATCGGTTTATAAGCCTATTATGGCAAGTCTTGGTCTGCAAGAAGGGATAATTGATTCCAAAACCAAACTTGCAAAATGTGATGGTGGTATGTGGTTTGGTAATAGATACTTTAAGTGCTGGTTGAAAACAGGTCACGGCAGTCTGGCTATAGAAGATGCTATTAAATATTCTTGCGATGTGTATTTCTATGATCTTTCTACTAGATTTTCATTGGAACAGATCAACAGATATACTAAACAAAACTATCTCTCAACTCGAACCGGAATTGATCTTCCCGGTGAGCGTAAAGGTTTTTTCCCTTCCCGAAAATGGTATATTGACAATTATGGAAAATATGTAGGGATATTAGGTCATAAGGTAAATCTAGCGATCGGTCAGGGAGAGATTTTAGTCACACCACTACAAATTTGTGCATATTATTCTGCAATAGGAAATGATGGTATTTGGAGACGACCTCATCTTCTGGACAAAAGAATAGAAGCGGAACAAACTTTTAAAAATTATGTTGAGCAAAAACATCTGCCTATGTCTGAAGAAACACTTAGGTTAATACAGAATTCGCTTTATGCAACAGTGAATGAAAAATATGGAACGGGGACTGCAGCCAGTATTGGCGGCATCAAGGTTTACGGTAAAACAGGATCTGCTGAGAATCATATGGGAAAAATAACTCATTCATGGTTTAGCGGTTATGCCAAATGTGATAAATTTGAAATAGGGTTTGATGTGTTCGTAGAAAATGGTGGACATGGTGGTAGTGTTAGTGCTCCAATTGCACGAAAACTTATTAATTATTATTATGGAATTATGGAATGAAAAAATTTGAATGGTTGATCTTTGGTTTACTTATTCTTCTTATGTTTATTGGAATAATCTCTATTTATACAGCATCATCGACCAAGATCGAAGATGATTTCTTATTTGCCAACTATTTCATTAAACAGTTTATCTGGATCATAATTTCTATGATTATCCTGTTGTTGTTGTTAAAAGCTCCAAATGCAATGATAGATATTTCTATTATTCCAATATATATTATTACAATACTTTTGTTGATCTTGGTTCTTTTTTTACCCGAAATAAAAGGTTCTCATAGATGGATTAGCTTAAACCTAATTAATTTTCAACCTTCTGAACTTGCAAAGTTATTCACGATCATGGTTATTTCTAAACTTATCTCAAAACCATTTCTTAGTAATGGACAAATACTTTTGCGTTCTTTTATAGTCACTCTAATTCCAGTTGCTCTTATTCTACTTGAACCTGATCTGGGAACTGCATCAATATTTTTTGTGATATTATTTTCCATACTTATTGTGTCCGATCTACCAAAATTTTATCTCATACTTATAATTAGCCCAATATTAAGTATAATTTTTTCTTTTTCATTCTGGATATTTATTGTATATATTTTATTATTAATTTATATTCTTTATCGTAGTAATCTAGATAAAGTAATAATGGGGTTTATTGTTTCCGTTAACACATTCATCTTTTTTATTACACCAATATTCTGGAACGGCCTAAAAGATTATCAACAAAACAGAATATTAACTTTCATTAATCCAATGCGGGATCCTTTTGGAGCTGGTTATCAAATCATTCAATCAAAAATTGCAATTGGCTCCGGTGGAATTTTTGGGAAAGGCTTTTTAATGGGAACTCAAAAGAACATGAATTTCTTACCGGAACATCATACAGACTTCATTTTTTCTGTCATCGGTGAAGAATTTGGTTTTTTTGGTTGCGCATTTATTTTGCTTATTTATTTTTTGTTCCTATATAAAATCGCAAAGAGCATTATAAAAATTAAACGGAAAGAATATCGTTATGTATCTGTTGGGATATTAGCATATATAACATTCCAGATCTTTATTAATATTGGAATGAATATAGGTATTGTGCCGACGACAGGGATTCCTCTGCCATTCATAAGTTATGGCGGCTCTAATCTCTTGATCAATGTCACGGCAATTGGTTTTATTTTGAAATACTTAAATGAACGAAGCATTTTTGCTTAAGGATGTTATTATGGAAAAAATTATTATTACCTTATTAGTTATTTTATCTAGTTGTTTTTTTGGTTCAGTAATGAATTTTTCAGAAAAAGATATTAAAGATAATGAAAACAAAGTCTTTAATACCAGTTTTGAAAACGGAGAGTATGATCACCAAGAATTACCGGATGGCTGGTTTTTATTAGAAGATACTTCCGATTATATTACTTGGGATAATGAAAATTCTCATACCGGATCTAAAAGTTTGAAGGTAGAACATCCAAAAGAAAAAATTAATATAATCTCTGACGCCTTCCCAATTGATGCTGATCATGTATATTATTCACGTTTATTTGTGAAAACAAATTATAATTCAAATCAATCTATCACAATTCGTTTTCTAGCTTTCGATGTTAAAGGAAAAAGAGTTAGTAAATTTAGTAATAACGGACTCCCAAAACAAGATTGGACACAAATAGATATTACAAGTGGTTTCTTAAAGAGTACCGCCAGATTTGGCAGGATCATCATTTCAATACCCAGAAAATCAGATAAGATATACTGGTTGGATGATATTGAAAGTTACGCTGTTTATAGAATTCAAAAATAGATGGAGGAGTAAATGACAAAGGGGAAATACGTTTACGACAGAAAGAAATTCTGCATTCCGGTAACAAAAGCAGAACCTCTTTCTTCGATTCAATTCATTATTGATAATTTCATAGGTAAGAAAATTACATTTTGTATCGATGGTGAAGGGGAATCATGGGAAATTTGGAGATATGTGGAGGATGCTGATAGCGATAAGATCAAAAAAAACGGTCCTCCTGAAAAACCAAAATATTTATATGTTGCGGGAGAAGAAATTGTAGATTTTGTATCAGCTTAATTTTTAATATTTGCTTTATAAAAGGCATTCGGCAGTTGCCGAATACCTTTTTTTTGTAATAATTTCATATTATAAGAAACCTCGTATGTGACATTTATGATTAGACATCACACAATTGTATCTATTTAATGAGAAAAAAATGAAGGCAAAAGTAAACTTATCTTGTATTTATTGATTCAAGCATTAAAAGAAAATCTTGCAGACGGAAAGTAATAACGTATTTATGTTGTAAAAAAATAAAGATAATTTTATTGGAGGTAAAATGAAAAAATTACTATTATTAATGTCTTTTGTCTTTTTTGTATTTATCAATTTTTTGAACTCAGTACCAGAACTATGTAATAATTGGACTGTATTGAGTTATTCATCAGACTATCCTAAGTATGAGGAAGTTGGGAAGCTAGAGCTTACTGAAGCTCAAAAACATGATTATAAAAGAAAAAGACAAGGTCTTTCAGTCACATCTGATCATAACTATAAATTTGTGTCAGAAACAAGAAGAAATCCTCAAACCAATTTTGAAGAGCAATATGTAACGTTTAAGGATGAAAGTGGTAACGTTTTATGGTCAATGGAATCAACAAATGAAGATAGGGTTAGCAGGAGGTTTTATGTTTCTTCCATAGGTATCACTGCAATTTGTGATTACAATATGAAAAACTCATTATTTTGGGTGGATAAACAAGGGAATGAATTAAACAGATTGGAATTGAAGGATCAACAAACTGCTTATGCATCTACTCTAAAAGATGGTGAGATATGGATGATTGAAACAGGGTTTGATATTTGGAGTTACGAAGAACCTCGAGAATTACCCAATCTAGCAAGTCTTATTTTCTGTGATCGTCATGGTAAAATTCTGAATAGTATTAATCTGAAATATGCTAAACCATATCATATGAAAGCTGTAAGTAAAAGTAATAATTCCATTATATTTACTTGTTACCAAGATATTTATAACGGAAATGAAGATTTTACAAGAGATTATTATTCTTATTTATTGAAGCATAATGGAAAAATCATTAAAGAGTATGAAGGCAAAGTAATAGCAAACGGAATTTTTTCTGAAGATGAGGATTTATATATAGATAAAGGTTCTTCCAGTGATATTATTGATGTTGCTACAGGTGAATTAATTATTTCTTTCAAAACGCATGGTAGATCCGCAGTTGCTAATAAGGATACAAAGCTAATAGCAGTGTTAGATTATGAAAATTTACGAGTGATAAATTATCAAACGAAAGAAATACTGTTTCATAAAAAAATTGATGTTTATCCTTACCCAGATTATCTTGAAATTACAGGTGATGGTAAAGAGATTCTTGTAGTCACGAAAGATTATCTTTATACATTTAGGATGAAAGAATAATGTAAGAAACAAATAAAATCACAACAATATTCAACAAATTTTTCGGAGGTAAAATGAAAAAGCTACTATTGATAATAATATTTGTTTCTTTTGTATTTATCAATTTTTTGAATTCAATTCAAATTCTAACTAATAACTGGGATCGTGCACCTGGATATCCTTTGTATAGACAGGTTGAAAAGCGAGAGATATCTGAATTTAAGAAAACATATGATACCAGGCAAAGGTATTATTTCTTAGTGAGTAAGGATGATAAGTATCAGCTTACAACTGAAAGACGAATAAATCCTCAAACGGGTTTTACAGAGAATTATGCAACGCTCAATGATGAAAGCGGTACTTTGTTATGGACAATGAAAGAAATGAATGAAATTGGTTGGGATAGAAAATTTTTCACATCTTCCAAAGGTATTACAGCTATTTATCAATACGATATAGCTAACTCTCTTGTTTGGATAGATAAAGAAGGTAATGTATTAAATCGAATGGAATTACAAGAAATGCAAGCCGTAAATCCCATCATTCTCAAAGATGATGAGATATGGCTAATTCAAACAGAATATGATGCTGTGAATTACGGGATAATTGATGATGTACCTAACCTTACTAGTTTGATATTCTGTGATGGTAATGGTAATATGTTAAATGAAATTGATCTAAAGTATGGAAAATTATCTGATTTTGCAGTTAGTAAAGACAACAATTATATTATGTATTCATGTGAAAATATTGTCGGTTATCAATATCGATCATATCTCCTCAATTTCGATGGTTCGGTTATAAAAGAATATGAAGGGAAATCATTATCATATTTTGGTGATTTTTCTGAAAAAGGAGATATTTACGTAAATGGAGGTTCAAGAAGTTACGTAATAGATGTTTCTACAGGTGAATTTATTACTTCGTACAAAACTCACGGCAGATCTGCTGTTTCCAATAGAGAAACCGGAATTGTAGCTACCCTTGATTTTGGTGAATTACGAGTTATCAACTATAAAACAAATAAGTTATTATTTTGTAAAAAATTTGATGTCTATCCGAGACCAGAATATGTTGAAATTACAGG